>DASZPC010000338.1:0-1527 GCA_035550455.1 Chitinophagales bacterium
TATATTGGTATGGTTCCAGTCAATATTTTCGCCATTGGCCTGCTTTTCGGCGTGGTAAATTTTAAGCCGCTGCTCTGGCGAACGCAACGCCGGGGTAAAATTATTGTAATGGTCAAAAAAGTTTTTCTCTACCATTTGCCAGCTATGTACCGTTGCTGCATCGCGCAGGCCCGCTGAAAATTGCAACGGCCTGGCCCCCTTTTGCTCCCGCCATTTATTGGTGGCAAAAAACACGGCGGCGCTTAGCAGGTGCATATCGTATTTAGCCGGGTCAATTATCGCATTGGCGTCTTTTAGTTTATAAAAGCTTTTCCAGTCATGCTCGGCATATACTTGATTCTTGTAGTACGAGTCTTTTTGGTACAGCTCAATTTTCGATAAATACTTATCGCCTGCATCAAAAGCAGCCAGGGGTAATATAAGCAGTACAGCAAGCAGCATTTTAAGCATAAATCCTTAACGCTGGGTATGGGTAAAATAATATGCCGGGTGCGAAAGTTTATATCAACAGGCAGTGGCCCTGTAAAGAATACAATTACTCATAAATCCCCCAACCGGCCTTTAGGTTTCTTTGGCTTCGTACAGGCTTTCAATAAAATTGCGCTCGTTGTTGGCTATAAACTGAAGGATAAATTCTTTCATCTCGTCATCGTATTCAACAAACAGGGCATGGCCTTTGCGCATAATATCAAGCCCAAGTTCAATAGCTTCCACTTCGTTTTCGCCATATAAATCGGGTTTGCTTTTCATGCGTGCCAGCACATCCTCCATAATACCAATGGTTTTACCCAGTAGTTCGGTATTGGTAAACGACCTGAAAAGGTGGCTCAGCTCCTCAATAAATTTCTCCAGTTCGGGTTTGGGTATATGGGTAAGGCATTCGTAAAATTCTTCATCGCTTACGGGTATTTTGTATCCGCCTTTTAAAGCGGCGGCCAGCAAGGTGTTTTCAAAGTGCTTGGCCGAGGTATAGGCCTCCAGCGAAATTAAACCTGCCCGCAGCGCTGAGGGAAATTGTAGCCCAAACTTGAAAATAGCCGAGGTAAGGTTGCCAAGTATGTCCCACACCTTGGCTGGGTGCAATACATAGTTTTCCAGTTCGGCAAAAGCGGCGTCCAGTTTTTCCCTGGTTTCCGGCTCGGGGTAAAGGCTTCCTAAAAAATAACCCTTCAGCGAGTCAACAATTTCAGGGGTTATGCCTTCGGGCATATCCGGGTGGTTTTTAATCGCTTTATAATCATAACGCGCTGCCACAAGCCCCCTGTATTTGTTAATCAGGTGGCGTTTCATTTCAATGTCGGCGTTTACTTTTTTTGTGGAAGTTTTTTTAACAGTGGTGGTCTTTTTCTTCGTGGGCATGGTACCAGAATATGTGAATGAAAGTAGAAATAATTTTCAAACGCCGGGCTGCCATAAAAAAACCGGGCAGCTTTTTTGCTGCCCGGAACCACTTTCTCTTCACAGTCTGAAATCAACTTATTTCACAGAGTCTTTTTCAAAATTCAGGGAAACAGAATTTACACAATA
>DASZPC010000339.1:0-2769 GCA_035550455.1 Chitinophagales bacterium
TAAAACAGACAGCACAAACGCGGCAAAACCCAGGAAGCACACCGGCCCATCGGAAGAGGTATTGGCTAAAAGACGGGAGATTGATAAGAAATTCGCCAAGTACTCGCGCGACCACATATACGTTAACCTGAATGGAACCAACTGGATTTATAACTCCAGCGACCCCCGCTTTGGCGGCATGCAGGCCAAGTGGTTTTCGAGGGGCATTGACATTGGTTTTAACTGGGATTTCCGTATTAAAGGAAGCCGGGTAAGTATTGCCCCGGGTATTGCCTACTCAAACACCAATATTTACAGCCGCAGCCTGATGGGACACGATTCGGCAGGTACATATTTTACCCCCATTGATTATGGCAGCGATACCACCGCAAAAATTAACAAGGTGTCTTTTCAGTACCTTGAAATTCCACTGGAATTGCGCATACGCACTGACCCGGACCGCTTTGGCAACTGCTGGAAAGTGGCTGTAGGTTTTAAGGCCGGTGTGCGGGTGGATGTGCATACCAAAACAAAACTGGTGGTAGATGGCGCTACGCATGTTTTTGTAGAGCGCCGGTTTGCCGATTATAACCTTTTCCGCTGCGGGCCAACCCTGCGGGTGGGGTACAGTTTTGTAAATATTACCGCTTACTACGGGTTGTTGAACATGTTCAAGCCGGGACTGGGGCCTAAGGCTAATGAGTTTTCAGTAGGGCTATCGTTTACCGCATTGTAAGCCCGGTTAGCATAACCGGCTTTTGCATTAACTTAGTGCCTGAACAGAGCGGCCATTTTTTGAAAGCTGTAATGCATAAAATACCGGGATGAAGAAGTTTAGTTTTATTTTACTTATTAGTTTAATAACCCCATTTGTTGTGGCAGCACAACAGGCCCCGCAACCCGATGCCGAGGGCAGCCTTGTAAAGTGGATGACACTACAAGAGGCGATGGAGAAAGTAAAAACACAGCCAAAACCTTTATTAGTTGATTTTTATACCAGTTGGTGCGGGTGGTGTAAACAAATGATGCGCACCACTTATGCCGACCCTAACATTGCCTCGTATATCAACCAGAATTTTTACCCGGTAAAGTTTGATGCTGAAACCAAGGATACGGTGGAATATCTGGGCCAGAAATATGGGCCGAACGGGGTGGGCAAAAATGCCACTAATACGCTGGCCATAAAGATGTTGCAGGGTAAGCTGATGTACCCCACCATTTTGTTTATGAACAATTTTGACAAGCAGAAGAATGACTTTACGTTCAATATGCTTTCAGAGGGGTATAGCGATGCCAAGAAGTTTGAGCCGATGCTGGTTTTTACACTTGAAAATGCTTTCAGGAATTCAAGCTTTGATGATTTTAAAGAAGAATTTGACAAAGCTTTTTTTGACCCCGCTATCGATAGCCTGTTAAAGGAAATGAAGTGGCTAAAGCCCACCGAAGCTTTTGATAAAAAGGATAGCAGCGATAAGAAGATAATGGTGCTGGTGCATACCGACTGGTGCAATGCCTGCCGGGTAATGTACCGTACTTCGTTTAACGATCCGCTGACAGACAAATACATTAAGGAGCATTTTGAGCTGGTGGATTTTAACCCCGAACTTACCGATGCGATTACTTTTAAGGGGCAGGTTTTTACCAACCCGCGTTCGCCGCAAATGCCTTTCCACCAATTAGCGGTTAATTTGTGCCGTAACAGCCTTACCCTGCCCACCCTGGTAATAATGGATAAACAGATGAATGTAATTGATGCCATTCCTTTTTACCTTGGCCCTAAAGTGCTTCGTAATATTGCCATGTTTTACGGCGACGATATTTACAAAAAGAAATCATGGGCGGATTTTATGGCCCAAATAGGGCAAAAATAAAGGGGCGGCCCGTGCCAGGTTTTTCACAAACAACTTTTTGCCCTTATTTTTCATCTATCTTCCGGCGATAATTGTTATCTTCAAATCTCATTACATTCCCTCATGAAGAAAATTTACTTTTTACTGCTGGTTTTGTACTGCCAGAACCTATTTAGCCAAAACAATGTGGGGATAGGCATTGCGACACCTGACCCCAGCGCTATTTTGGATTTGACTTCAAATGCGAAGGGCTTTTTGGTCCCGAGGATGACCGCCACACAGCGGTTAGCTATACCTGCCCCTGCCACAGGCCTTATGGTTTTTGATACCGATACCGGATGTACTTTCTTTTATACCGGTGCGGCTTGGCGCAATTTATGTGTAAGCGGCGGTGGATATAACGATAGTATTTTCTTTGGGCCCGGCGGAACTGTTTCGGTAGTTGATGCTGGTGGTACCAAAACATCGCCTCAATCGGCATGGATGACTAACGGCAACTCAGGCACTTCGGCAGCCTCTAACTATGCCGGTACGAGCGATGGGCAGGATTTTGTATTGAAATCGAATAATGCTGAGGTAATGCGCTTAACTACTGCCGGTGCGGTGGGGATTAACCAGCCAGCGCCTAATTCAAACGCTGTTTTAGATATTCAAAGTAATAATAAAGGGGTGCTTTTCCCGGCGCTGACCTCCACCCAGCGCGATGCTATTGCCACGCCACCGGTGGGGCTTACTATTTATAACAGCACCCTGAATGTGCACCAGTTTTGGAACGGCACCTGCTGGGTAAATGTGGGCCAGACAGTTTGCGAATTCTCGTACGCTTTAAGTTACCAGAACCCTACCCATAATTCCGATTGTTTGCTGGTATCAAATTTCAGTAGTGTGAGCGATACCCTTCGAGTTGATTTGGTTTCGGGTACAGGCTCGCCGGTAATAT
>DASZPC010000340.1:0-1925 GCA_035550455.1 Chitinophagales bacterium
TAATAATATGCCCTTCATTGCGCTCTACCATCATAGGCAAAATAGAGCGGGTAATGTATAAAAGCCCTTTAATATTGGTATCAATCATGCGTTCCCAATCGCCTATAAGCCCCTCATAAATTTTATCCTTTCCTGCGGCTAGCCCTGCATTGTTTACTAAAATATCGGGTACAATTTCGCGGCTGGCAAGGTCGTTGGCCATTTCAATACACTGGTTTAGCTCGCGCACATCAAAACAGTACGAAAGGGTATTTACCCCGCATTTTTCTTCCAGTATATGGCTAAAAGCCTCCAGCCTTTCGGCGCGGCGGCCGGTTATAATCACATTACAACCGTTCTGCGCCAAAAGTTCGGCAGTGGCCTTGCCAAAGCCAGAAGTTGCGCCTGTAATTAAAGCCCATTTGCCCCTAACTGAGTTCATACAAAAATCCTTATGGCCTCAAATCTATGTTATTTTTAAATGGCAATAAGGGGCAGAAAGCAATAAGCTGAAGAAGGTTTAGGCGGAAAGCCATCTACCATCCTATGTCCTTTTTACATACGCGCATAGCGCGAAAGGCATTCGGGTTCATGGGCGGTTTAGGGTTGGGGGAACCGGTTTGCAAGGAACATAGGAGGTAGCTGTCAGCTTCGATGCAAAATTAGCAAAGCCACAATACCCTACGTTGATTTATAGAACAATAAATTACCAATTTATTCAACCGGTAAAGCTGCCGGCCAATTGCACAAAGTATTGTAAGTTTGAAACCACCGGTAAACATTTTATCATTTGGCCACGCTACACTCCACCGACCAACTGGGCAGCAAAATTGAAATAAGCTTTCCGCCAAAACGGATAGTTTCACTCGTGCCATCTCAAACCGAGTTATTGTTTAAACTCGGGCTAAATGAAGAAATTGTAGGGGTTACCCGGTTTTGCATACATCCAAAAGATGGCGTGGCCGGTAAAACAAAAATTGGCGGCACTAAACACTTTAATATTGAAACGATAAAATCTCTTACCCCCGATTTAATTATTGGCAACAAAGAAGAAAACTACCTGGAGGGGATTACACAGCTAAAACAACATTACCCGGTATGGATGAGCGATATTTATACGCTTAACGATGCCTATACCATGATGGGCGAAGTAGCCCGGATAACCAACCGGCAAACCGAAGGTGAAATGCTTGTTAATGAACTAAAAACGGGCTTTGAAAAGTACAACAGCACTAAACACTTTGCCGCCGGGTTAACTGCCGCCTATTTTATTTGGCGAAAGCCATATATGGTGGCCGCATCGAATACCTTTATTGGCCACATGCTGGGGGTTTTGGGGGTGCAGAACGTTTTTGCCCATATTGAACGGTACCCCGAAATTGAGCCTGGTGTTTTAGCTGATTTAAAACCTGATTTCCTTTTTCTTTCGTCTGAGCCATACCGCTTTAGCGAAAAGCATTTGGAAGAGTTTCAATCGTTTTGCCCCGGCGCGAAAGTGCTGCTGGTAGATGGCGAAATATTTTCGTGGTACGGCAGCAGGCTTTTACATGCGCCTGACTACTTTGAAAAACTGGCAAATAAATTAATACAACCCCGCTAAGCGGCAGGTTACTCAGCATAAATAACAATACGGCTCCATACCGATCGGCGCACCTTCCCTTTTTCACCATCAACTTTTATATAAACCGGTGTGGGGTTTCTTATTTTTTTTATCTCTTTAAGCGCATCTGGGTTAAGCGTGTCGCCTTCAGAAACATATTGTTTCCCTTCTTTTTCAAACATGGTAACAGTTACTTTTTTCACTTCCATTTTATCCATATTCCGTTCATTATCATAAAGGCTTAAAAAAACGTGCGGTTCCAGAAAAAGGCTTTTAGCATACGGGGCATTGCGGTCAAGCGTAACTTTATCATTCACCATTACCACATTGGTTTTAGGGTTACTGA
>DASZPC010000341.1:0-4694 GCA_035550455.1 Chitinophagales bacterium
ATGCAATTGATTCAAAAAATGTTTTTGCCTGCTTCAAAAGATGATACTGGAGCGGAGTTTTTGAACGCGACTGAAATCCTGAAAGAATTGAATAGCGAAAATATTTTTCTAAAGTTGAGTAATCAAGCCACCGGCAAAGCTCTAAAGCAATTGGGCTTTATTCAGGAAAGCAGATATAGCGAAAAAACTGGCTATACCTCTAAAGGTTACTTTGTAAAGAAAATTGAAAAATAGCTTACTCGGTTACTCGAAATCTTATAGAAGTTAATTGGGACGGGGCGAGTAGGTCGAGTAAGTTCTAACAAATAGAGGTTACTCGACCTTACTCGACATGCTTAGCGCGGGTTTCGGACTGGTTACGAGTAACCGAGTAAATAGAGTAGGCTACTAAGTGAAATTTCACGATTAGGCGCTTATCTTGACTGCAACCTTCCTTTTATCAATCTGGAAAGCTTTCTAAAAACCAATTACTTCAGCTTCAATACAGCTTGTTTATAGCTCTATACACAGCTATATAGCTATACAGGTCATAGATAGTATCGAAAATACCCCGAAAATACCCCCGAAAATCTTTCGGTGATTTTAACGGTTTGTTTAGCAAAGAGCTTTTTTACGTTTGTTGATTTTCCGTTTTTACTTGTCTTTATATGGTTTGATAAAGAAAGCCCTCAAATTTGGTTAGCGAAAATTGAGCGATTATTCAGCTAATATTCAGCTTTCATTCACCAGTTATTGAGGGTTAAAAGGAATCAATAGGAGATAGGAAGTATTTAAAGGTAACGGTTGCGCCTTATTTGGTCGGGTTCAATTTCAGTATCAATAGATTTTCGTTTTTCGGTCGTAAGTGCTTTCGAAGCATGATAAGAGCCGGTAGGAATAGCTAAAGAACGTTAACCGGCTGGTTTACTTTAGCGATGCTTATTTTCTCTTATGTGGTATGGGGCTGATAAAAGGAATCGAATGTTTAAACCATGTTTAAACCGGCAAGAAAAAAAAGCAAAAATTATAGGCTTTTGAATTGGCTGAAACCCTCACTGGTAAAGGGTATTAGAGGTTTTTGTTTTCTGAAATAAAGCTGAAAAATTCCACACTTTCCAGGCGTGCTCCTTCAACCACTCGGACACCTCTCTAAAATGGAACGCGAATTTAAAGATTCAACTTGATTATAAGAACGTAATTCTATGTTATTCCGTTTTCTTTTAGCCAACGGTAACCATCTACACTTTTAAAAACCCTTTCGCGCTTTAATGCCAATTCCCTATTCTCAAACTCCTCTGTATATATCAATTGCAAAAGACGCCTGTTTTTTGTGGAAGGTACCCCGCCGCTGTTGTGTTTTTTCAGCCTTTTTGAAATATCACCTGTTGAGCCATAATAACACTTATTGTCTTTCGCACTTCTTAATATATACGTGTAATATTTCATGCCCAGCGTGCTCCTTCAATCACCTCCAAAGGAGTGCCTTTGGCATCGGACAGCTCTCTAAAATGGAACGCGAATTTAACTATTCATTTGAAAAACCCTTAAAGCATTGGCAGTAGTTATTTCGGCTGCTTTTTCAAGGGTAAGGCCGAAGGCTTCGGCTACAGTTTCGGCTACAATGCGCGTGTAGGAGGGCTCGTTGCGTTTGCCGCGGTGGGGTGCCGGCGGCAGGTAGGGGGCATCGGTTTCAAGCACTACATTTTCTATTCCTATTTGGGGCAGTATTTCTTTAAGCCCTGCTTTTTTATAGGTAACCACCCCGCCTATACCCATATACATGCCCAGGGCGGCAATTTGTTTGGCTTCTTCAATGGTACCGCTAAAGCAATGGAAAATGCCTTTAACCCGGCCTTCAAATTTTTTTACGCTCTTAATACAGTCGCCGGTTGATTCGCGGCTGTGAATGACAACGGGCAGATTCCTTTCAACCGCCCATTCAATTTGCTTTTCAAAAGCCATTATTTGTTGTGCCTTGAAAGTAAGGTCCCAGTAGTAATCGAGGCCAATTTCGCCCACAGCATAGTATTTGCGCCCGCCATTAAGGTAAGTTAAGGCGGCAGCCAGTTCTGCTTCAAAACCCTCTTTAATGCTACAGGGGTGTACGCCCATCATAGGCAGTATTTCAAAACCGGGGTTTGCCGTATTAAATTTTGTATCGGCCAGTTTGTGCAGCCGCTCATGGCTTTCGGTATCAATGGCCGGTAAAAATATTTTCAGCACCTCATTATTTACCGCGCGTTCAACCACCTGGGGTAAATCGGCATCGAAATTTTTTGAGTATAAGTGGCAGTGGGTATCAATCAGCATCATAAGCGGTCAAACTTATAACCTTTCGCTGAAAAATGCTCGAGCACTTTTGGCAGGGCATATTCGAGGCGTGGCCGGGCTTTGAGGCTATCGTGAAAAACAATAATGGAGCCGGGTTCGGTGTATTTAAGAGCGGTTTTTAAAACCTGCTCTTTTGTTTTTTGGGTATCGAAATCGAAAGTAAGCACATCCCACATAACGATATTGAGTTTTGATTTGAGCGCTTTGTATTGCGATGGTTTAAGCTTGCCATAGGGCGGACGGAAAAGAAGTTTGCCATCTTTGTTTTTGGGTGTTTTAAGCCCGTTAAGCACGCGCGAACATTTATCAATATTGGTGTAGTAATTTTTGTTTATGTGGTTCCAGCCATTAAAGTGGTCGAAAGTGTGGTTGCCAATGCGGTGGCCTTCTTTTATAATACGCTTGTAAATGGCGGGGTTAGCTTTAATGTTTTTGCCAATGCAAAAGAAGGTGGCTTTGGCCTGGTGTTTTTTCAACTGGTCAAGCACAAAGGGCGTTACCCCGGGTATAGGGCCGTCATCGAAAGTGAGGAATATTTTTTTTTCGGTAGTATCAACTTTCCAGGTGCAGTCTTTGTAAAGGATCCTGAAAAGGGCTGGTGTTTTGGCAAATAAAAGCGCATCGAGCATAGGGCGCACAAGGTTTCCTGACGCGCAAATTAATCCTTTTCGCCCAACAGTTTAAAAAAGCCATCAGCGTAGCTATCGCCTATGGGAATCATCTTGTCGTCTATTTTAATGCGCTTGTTGCGCACACTTTCAATACGGTTAAGCGGTACGATGTACGAGCGGTGTACCCGCACAAATTTTGAGGCTGGTAGTTTTTTCAATATATCTTTCATGGGCATATTGGTAAGCACCATTTTGCCACCGCTGTAAATTTTTACATAATCATCCATGCCTTCGATATAGCGGATGTCGGCCAGGTCTATTTTTATAATCTGATATTCAGATTTTACGAAAATGAAATTCTGGCTTTCGGAAACGTAGGGTTTGTCTTTATAATTCAGGTATTCAGAGGCTTTGTTCAGGGCCTTTAAAAAGCGGTCGTATTCAAAAGGCTTAAGCAAAAAATCAATGGCATCCAGGTTAAAGCCCTCCACGGCATAGTTGCTGTAAGCGGTGGTAAAAATTACCAGCGGCGGTTTTGAAAGCGATTTTAAAAGCTGAATACCGGTAAGCTGGGGCATACGGATATCTAAAAAAATAAGGTCTACTTCTTCGCGCTTTAAAAAATCGAGGGCAGCAAAGGCATCAGTAAACGATTTTTTGAGTTCCAGCATCGGTGTTTTAGAAATGTATTCCTGCAATACTACCAAAGCCAGGGGTTCATCGTCAATAGCTACACAATTTATCATACCAGGGTAATTTCAAGGGCTAGCAAATAGGTGGTGTCGGTATCGTTGATAACAAGTTTATGCTTTGCCGGGTAAAGTAACGCCAGCCTTCGCTGTGTATTATTTATGCCGGTGCCGGTGGAGTGGCTTTCAATATCCTTAAACTTCCGGTTTTTAACTGAAAAGGAAAGAAGGTTGTTTTGTACGGCCAGCTTTATATCAATAGGTGATTCTTCGTGGTTGCTGATGCCATACTTAAAAGCATTTTCTACAAAAGGCAGGAACAGCAATGGCGCAATTTGCACGGCGTCTAAATTTCCGGTGGTTTCAAAATTTACCTGTAGGGTTGATGTGCTGCGTAGTTTTTGCAGCTCGATATAGTTGTTCAGGTAATCCACCTCGCTGGTAAGCGACACGCGTTCAACACCGGCCTCGTCCACCACGTAGCGCAATAATTTTGAGAGTTTTAGCACCGCAGTGGGGGCAGCATCTGATTTTTTTAGGGCGAGGCTGTAAATGGTATTAAGCGAGTTGAACAGGAAGTGGGGATTTATTTGCGCATGAAGAAAGGACAGTTCGGTACGCAACTGGTCGTTTTCAATATCTAAAGCCCGTTGCTCGGCCTGTTGCCATTCGCCCATTAATTTAATGCCGAGGCTTATAAGCAATACAAGCAGAAACCAGGTGCTGGTTTTTATGAATTCGTGAAAAGAAAAAAATGGATGAAAGGCATGCATGGAGGGAAAAAGCATGGACTTATAAAAGAACGAGATAAAGAAGATAAAGATGTACAGGCCTATAGTAACCAAACCATAAGCAAGGAATTGTTTTTTGCGTACAAAGCGGTCGAAGAGAAAGTAGTGGTGGAAATAGAAGAATATAATAAGGCAGCAGTTGTATGCCAGCCAACTAAGGAACATATTCTGGGTGAGGTCGGGTGGCAGGGGGACATAGTGCTTTTGAAAAGCGTTCATGGCGTTTTCATCGCTCGGGCGGGGCGACATGAAATACGGCAGCGCCAGGAAAGCACTCCAGAATACAATTTGCA
>DASZPC010000342.1:0-8793 GCA_035550455.1 Chitinophagales bacterium
TATTGCAGGCGGTGTTGAAAGTATGACCCGTGCGCCTTATGTATTATCGAAAGCCAATAATGTTTTCGACAGGGCCCAGCAAATGTTTGATACTACTATTGGCTGGCGGTTTACCAATAAAAACTTTTCGAAAGAAACTACTTACTCAATGGGTGAAACAGCCGAGAATGTAGCGGCTACATGGAACATAAGCCGCGAAGCGCAGGACCAGTTTGCCCATGCCTCGCAGGTTAAATATAACGAAGCGCACCTGGCCGGAAAATTTAATGATGAAATGATACCGGTTACTATTGAGAAAGGAAAAGGCGAGAAAGTGCTTTTTGAAAAGGATGAACACCCCAGGCTTTCATCGGTAGAGGATTTGGCTAAGCTAAAACCTGCGTTTGTTAAAGATGGCACTGTAACAGCTGGGAACTCATCAGGTATTAACGACGGGGCTGCTGCCTTGTTGGTAGTAAGTGCCAATGTGGTGGCGAAGTATAACCTGAAGCCAATGGCCAGGGTGGTTTCGGTAGCGGCGGCGGGGGTTGAGCCGAAATATATGGGCGTAGGCCCTGTGCCCGCCACCCAAAAAGCCCTGAAGCGCGCCGACCTGAAAATAAATGATATTGGCCTGGCTGAATTAAACGAGGCTTTTGCCTCGCAGAGTTTAGCCTGCATCCGCGATTTAGGCATAGACCCCGCTGTGGTCAATGTAAACGGTGGAGCCATTGCTATAGGGCACCCCCTGGGTTGCTCAGGCGCAAGAATTACGGCTACCCTGTTACATGAAATGAAACGCAGGCCCGGTGTTAAATACGCCCTTGCCACTATGTGCATCGGCGTGGGCCAGGGCCTAGCCATTATTTACGAAAAATGCTGATTGCTTTAACCACCAATTTATAGTGCGCTATTTTATTAATTTAAGTTACGATGGTACAAGCTATTCTGGTTGGCAGGTGCAGTTAAATGCGCCTTCGGTACAGCAAACCATTAACGAGGCCCTGCAAAAGCTATTAGGGCACAAGGTGGGTTCCTACGGGTGCGGGCGAACAGACGCCGGTGTACATGCCAAAGATTTTTACATGCATTTTAGTACGGAAAGCGATATTGTCGATATAGCTGATTTCCGTTTCCGGTTAAACTGTGTTTTGCCTTATAGTATTTCAGTGCACCATATTTTTAAGGTAGAGGAGAAAGCCCATGCGCGCTTTGATGCCACTGAGAGGACTTATGAGTATTTTATCCATTTCGATAAATCGCCGTTTATAAACCTGTATTCTTTTTACCAGGGATATTATAAACTGGATTGGGGGGCTATTTTGAAAGCTACTGAGGTTATAAAAGATGTAAGTGATTTTACTTCGTTATGCCTGCCAAGCCCCGACTTTAAAACCAATATTTGCAAAATTACCCAGGCCCGGTGGGATGTACTGCCCGCCCATCATTATGCATTAAAAGGATACGATGGTTCAGTACCTGATAAACCTTTTACACCTGATCATTGTTTCACCACAGGCGAATTATTAAGGTTTACTATATCCAGCAACAGGTTTTTGAGAGGGATGGTGCGGAAAATTGTGGGCACTTTACTGGTTATAGGCAAAGGGAAATTGAGTGTGGAGGAGTTTGAAGAAATTGTAAAGGGGAAAAAGGATTTCCGTATTCATTACCTTGCGCCGCCTAACGGATTGTTTCTGTCAAAAATTAAATATCCATACATTAACGGGTAGTAAAATTATATGCCTGAAAAGACCCAACAATCATTCCTTGATTTTAAACTGTTGAACAGGATAATAAGGCTGGCCGACCCCTACCGGCTTGTGTTTTATTTTTCGATGTTTATGTCAATGTTCCTGGCTATACTGGCTATAGCCCGCCCCCTTATAATTATTTACGCCACCGACCATTACATTAGTGCCGGCCACTTTGAATATTTAAAGCTTAAGCAGGCTGTAATAATTATGGCGGTGCTGGCGGTGGTAGAGGCAATAAGCAGGTACTTTTTCAACTACATTACGGCGTGGCTGGGGCAAAGCATTGTAAAGGATATGCGTGTGCGCGTTTATAACCATGTTGTCCACTCGCGCCTGAAGTATTTCGATAATACACCAATAGGCACCAGCACCACCCGCACCATTACAGATATTGAAGCTATTAATGATACCTTCAGCGAAGGCTTAATAAGCATTGTAGCCGACCTGCTTACCATTGTTGCCGTACTTACCGCCATGCTGTATGTAAACTGGAAGGTTGCCCTAGCCAGTATGGCTGTAATGCCTGTGTTGCTTTGGTTTACCAGGTGGTTTCAGGAAGGCGTGAAGAAGTCTTTCCAGGATGAGCGCACCCAAATTGCCAGGCTGAATGCCTTTTTGCAGGAACATATTACCGGTATGCGTATTGTGCAAATGTTTGCCGTTGAAGATAAGGAAGAGAAAAAGTTTATAGCTATTAATAAAGAGCTCCGCGATGCCAACATCAGGGGTATATGGTATTATTCATTGTTCTTTCCGGCGGTGGAAGTATGCCTGGCGGTTGCCATAGGGCTTATGGTTTGGATGGCTGCACACCAGATTTTAAGCGGCGATGCCTTTAACCATAACCCGCTTGATATTAAGGGGGTAGGTATTATAGCAGGTTTTGTGTTGCTGATAAATATGCTTTTCAGGCCGCTGCGGTTTATTGCAGATAAAGTGAATGTAATACAGCGCGGTATTGTGGCTGCTGAAAGGGTTTTTAAACTGCTGGATAAGGATGAGGCCATAGCCGATAAAGGAAGTTTTGCGCCTGCAAAAATTGAAGGTAAAATTGAGTTTGATGATGTATGGTTTGCCTATAATCAGGACGATTATGTTTTAAAAGGTGTTTCATTTACGGTAAACCCCGGGGAAACGCTTGCTATTGTGGGCGCTACCGGCTCAGGGAAAACCTCTACCATAAGCACGCTGGGCAGGTTTTATGAAATAAACAGAGGTGCGGTTAAAATTGACGATGTTGATATAAGGGATTATAAGCTTGCAGCATTGCGTTCAAAAATGAGCGTGGTATTGCAGGATGTTTTTCTTTTTGCGGGCAGTGTTTATGAAAATATTGTATTGAGGAATGAAAATATAAGCCGCGAACAGGTAGTGCATGCCGCTAAATTAGTAGGGGCGCACAGTTTTATTTCGCGGTTGCCGGGTGGTTATGACTACGAGGTGATGGAAAGAGGGGCCACCCTTTCTATGGGGCAGCGCCAGTTGATTTCGTTTGTAAGGGCGTTGGTTTATGACCCCGCCATATTAATCCTTGATGAGGCCACCTCCTCTATTGATACCGAAAGTGAGTGGTTGGTGCAGCGTGCCATTGAAGAACTTGTTAAAGGCCGTACATCGATAGTTATAGCCCACCGCCTTTCAACAATACGCCATGCCCATAAAATTATGGTGCTTGATAAGGGAGAGTTAAAGGAGTTTGGCACGCATGATGAGTTGCTGAAATTAAATGGCTATTACAAGCGCCTGTATGATATGCAGTTTATGAAAGAGAAAATTGCAGAATCTGCTGAATAGGAAAATTGATTGCAATAAAATCAGGCAGTCCGTTCATATTCTTTCATAGCTTCAGTTAAGATTTTAACCCCGCTTTCGGGCATGGCATTGTAAAGCGAGGCGCGGAAGCCCCCAACAGTGCGATAACCTTTAATACCTGCAATATTATATTGGGCAGCATAGGCCAAAAATTTCTCCTCCAGGTTTTTATCGCTTATTGTAAAGCAAACGTTCATTAGCGAGCGGTCTTCTTTTGCCACTGTACCTTGGAATAAAGCACTGCTATCAATAGCATCGTAAAGCAGTTCGGCTTTGCGTATGTTGCGGGCCTCGATTTGCTCAATGCCTTGTTTTTTTATCCATTGAAGCGTAAGGTAAGAAACATATACAGCAAAAACCGAGGGGGTGTTATGCATGCTCTCTTTTGCTATATGCACGCGGTAGTCAAGCATTTTTGGGATTTTGCGGTCAACATGGCCAAGTAAATTTTTGTTTACCACCACTAATGTGGTACCAGCCGCCCCAATATTTTTTTGTGCACCAGCGTATATAAGCCCGAAGCGTTTATAGTTGAGTTTTCGCGAAAAAATGTCGCTGGACATATCAATAACCACAGGGGCCGTTGTTTGTGGCCACCAATGGAACTGTGTACCATAAATGGTGTTGTTGCTTGTTAAGTGCAGGTATGCTGCATTTTCTGGGATGGTATATTCTTTTGGTATGTAAGTGTAGTTTTCGTTTTTTGATGAGGCGGCAATTTGTACGTTGCCGAAATTTTTTGCTTCCTCCATAGCCAGGGTAGCCCATTGCCCGGTCTCGAAATAGGCGGCGGTTTGTTGGGGGTTAAGTAAATTCATAGGAACCATGTAGAACTGCGATGAACCCCCGCCATGCAGAAACAACACCTCATAGTTTTCATCCAGCGCCATCATTTCTTTAACCAAGCTGCGTGCCTCCTCCATTACCTTTATAAACTCTTTTGAGCGGTGCGAAATTTCGAGAATGCTTAGTCCGGTGCCGGCAAAGTTATGTATTGCTTCCTGCGCCTGTAATAAAACTTCTTCGGGTAAAATGGCCGGGCCGCTATAGAAATTTATTTTTTTCATGCCGCAATTGTAGCTACATTTCATCAGTAATTTAAGTGTAAATACCCTGTAAAAATATTATGGAGTTTGGACGGTTACCAAGTGTTGATGGAGTGGATTTTAAGTTGCCTGCCGATGAAAGGCCAACTACCGAACTTTTGAAGCAGGCAAAGCTGAAAAGAAGCATCCCTGAAGTTTATATAGGGGGTGCAAAATGGGGCCGTACCGACTGGATTGGCAAACTATACCCGAAGGGTACAAAGCAGGCCGATTTCTTAAAGCATTATGTTACGCATTTTAACAGCATTGAACTAAATGCCCTTTTTTACCAGTTGTTCCCGGTTAATACTATTGAGAAATGGGCTTCTGTGGCCGATGGCGGTTTCAGGTTTTGCCCCAAGTTTTCGAATATAATAACCCATATAAGGCGGTTAAAGAATGCTGAGCGCGAAACAGACGCTTTTTTAAATACAGTAAGCTATTTTGGTGCAAAGCTGGGCCCCTCATTTATTCAGTTAGGCGATAATTATACGCCTAAAGATATAGAGGCTGTGAAGGGGTACCTGGAAAGCCTGCCGAGGGATTTTGATGTGGCGCTTGAACTAAGGCACCATAGCTGGTTTGATGATAAGCAGGTGAAGGAAGAAATGTTTGGCTTTATGCAGGAAATTGGGGTTAGCACGGTAATAACCGATACCGCAGGGCGCAGGGATGTATTGCATAGCAGGCTTACCACCCCCAAAGCTTTTGTAAGGTTTGTTGGTAATAGCCTGCACCCAACTGATTATAAGCGAATTGACGAGTGGGTTAGCAGGATAGATAGCTGGCTGAACCAGGGGATTGGAACCATATTTTTTTTTATTCATCAACATGATGAATTGTATAGCCCGGAATTAAGTTATTACATGATAGAGAAGCTGAATAAGCAATGTGGCCTGCAGCTAAAGGCGCCAAGGCTTATCAATAATTTTCAACCACCTTTATTTTAAAGTTATGGAAACCGAAATTTCGCGGATAGCAAAAACACTAGAATACAATTGGGATGGCCCTATGTGGCATGGTACTAACCTGAAAGAAGTATTAAGCGGCATAACTGCGGAATTGGCTTTCAGAAAGCCCGGAGCCGGTTCTCACAATATATACGAACTGGTAGCGCACCTTATTTGTTGGCGCCGGTTTGTACTGGAGCAACTAAAAGGCAATGCTGGCTACACAGTGGAGATAAATTCGGCAACAGACTGGCCCGGTAGTTATGCAACTAATGAGGAAAGCTGGCAACAACTTTTGGACGAACTGGAAGAAACACAAACTGAATTATTGGCATTAATAAGCGGGTTTAAAGAAGAGATGTTGGACGAAATGGTACCCGGTAGAAAATTCAGTTGGTATGTATTGCTGCATGGCGTAATTAGCCATGATATATACCACTCGGGCCAAATATCAATTTTAAAAAAGCAACCGGAGTAAGCCGGTTACATTTTTACAAAAAGCCCATTGCCGGTTACTTCATCCATCCTGTTTACCAGGCGGTAAATATAAGTGCCCGGCATAGCGGCAGAGATATTAATAAGATTTTTTGTACCTGTAATAGTTTGGCTGCTGATTTTGCGCCCAAGCATATCATAAACCTCCAACCGGTAGCCAATACTGGTTTCCGGGCAGGATAAATACATCGCCTCTTTTGCAGGGTTAGGGTATATATTAAACGCACCTTCAATTTTATTCTCGGCAATACCCGAAACAGCATCAGTAGAGGTTTCAACAATTTCTGAGCCATGCATGGAGCGGAACATAGGCCCGCCCTGATAGAAATTGATGATGGCAGGGTTCCAGGCCAAATCTAAATCCAGGATAGTATTGGGAGGCAAAATGCTTTTTATGTAGCCCCAGTAAACAATCCCCCTGTAAGGGACAATTGGCGGTTGGCCAGACAGGCTATCGGCCCAAAGCGGTAAATCACTTTGAACAATGGTGTCTTGGTTTTGTAGCCTGATATTGGTGGTTAAAAATGGCAAGAGGATGTCTTTTGTGCTATATAACGTATCAGTGCTTGCAGGAACATGAAAATGAAGTTGCGGGGTTATATCGTAATACGAAGGCGACCAATCAGGGTTTGGGCTATAATATTGTATCAAATTAGCATCGAAAGCGCTTTTTGCCGATGAATAAGGAATACCTATTATACTGGCAGGGCCGTTGTACATGTAATAAAATGTCGAGTCGAGATATATGCTATTGCCGGTAACTTTATATTTTATACCATAATAGCCTATAAGCCGGAAATTATCGGATAGCGTGTTTTTAACCTGTAGTATGGAACTGTCGATTACATAGCCAGTTTTAAAGCGATACTCCAACGAGCAGCCAGGGCATAGCACGATGGCACTTGAGAGGTTATAAAGCGGTGCAGTGTCCGAAAAAGAATTGTAGGTTGGATTGTAATAGTATTTTTTGTAGTCATTCATGCTAAGGTACTGGCCACTGTATGGCAAATCGTTGCCATCAACGTCAGTAGGTACAAAGCGAACCGAATCGTCAAGAAGGGAAGAGTTATGAATGACATCATCTGCTGAAGCAAAGCCATTAGGGCTTTGAGGGTTAGGTACCATAAACGCAGAAGTATTTACCGATACATCGGCGAGTGTCCACCGGCCATAATAATTAAACTCCATGACTGAATGGAAGGGGAGGTTTACAATCCGGAAATCAGATGGCGTGAAATAACCGGTTGCCAAAAGTATATGGCAGGCATGCCTTACAAAAGAACCGCACTGCCAGTTTGGTATGCCCAGCTCGGAACCAATAAGGGAAAATTTGCGCACCATAGCGGAATCGTGAACATTAGATTGCGCTTCCTGAAAAATATTAAGGTTGTTTGCTTTGCGCGGGTTTTTTACAAAACGCCCCACCACCTGCATAAGTTGCAGTTTTATGCTTTCGGTATCGGTATTGAAATTTACCTGAGACATAAGGTAATTGAGCAGGTGGCTGCTATCGCTAAAAATATCTTCGTGGCCCGGATGATTGGGGTTATACAGTGGGTAAAGGGTATCAGGAACGCCCGCTGTGTTGGTGATACGCGTAAATATTTCTGTACCGTATGGCGTAAGGGGCGAAATTTGGTGCCTGGGCAGGGTAATAATGCTTTGTCCGCTTACAAGCAATAGCATACAAAGCATTACAATAACAGGAACACTTCTTTTCCAAAAAAAGTGGCCTGGGTACAATTTTGGACCCATGGGTGTAGGGTTTAGCCTATATCAAAAGCACTATTGCCTGGCAGCAATAATATTTCTGTTAAAGGCGGTTTAATAAATAGCGGGTTAACGCCAAAATCCAATCCAAAAGCAATATAAGGATTAAATATATTGGGTGTGAAAAGAATGCCCTTTTTTTAATTAGAAAATAGTTAAAAGAAAGGGGCGGGAAAAGATGTGTTTATTATGTTGAAGGCTAACTAGTTGATATCCTGCATAGTTTGCGGATATTTAGGCCTTGCCAGTGGCTTTTCGTTGTTTTCGTTGCGGGCTATGCTCATACCCATAACACAACGGCCTGTAAATTTTGCGCCTTCTTCAACCACCAGTTTTTTGATGGTGATATCGCCGGTTATATGGGCGGTTTTGCTTAAAAACAGCAGTTCGCTGGCTTCTACATTGCCTGTTACACGGCCTTCAATATGGGCGTTTTGGCATTGAATGTCGCCTTCAATTACCCCGGCCGCGCCTACCACAGTTTTTGCTTTAGATGTAACATTACCATTTACCCTGCCATCAATCCGTACATCGCCTTCGGTAGTAACATCGCCATTAATGGTAGTGCCCTGGCCAAACTGGTTCATGGCCCTAAGCGAGGCTATGGCGTTTTCTTCCGGTTTATTTTTTCCAAACATATCTCAGTTTTAAAGGTTAAGAATTGGAAAACGGACGTCTAAAATACGATATAATCCTTAGGATTCAAAGCCTTACCCGCCATCCATAGTTCAAAGTGGAGGTGGGGGCCGGTTGAAAGTTCACCTGTATTGCCGGCAATAGCAATGACTTCGCCGGCTTTTACCAGATCGCCGGTTTTCTTTAAAAGCCGGGCATTGTGCTTGTATATAGAAATTAAATTGTCCTTATGCTGTACCTCAATTACATAGCCGGTTTCGAGGGTATAGGCGGCGGAAATTACCTTGCCATCTAAAACGGTACTAACCG
>DASZPC010000343.1:0-2368 GCA_035550455.1 Chitinophagales bacterium
CCGATTTAACTGAAGCGCTGAAAAAACTTGATGAAGCCCTAAATGAATTTTCCTTTTCAAATGTGCTCGAATTTGCCTGGAAAAAATTCAGGAAAACAATATGATAACTGAGCCGGCAAAAATTACCCACCACGCCAACCACAAAACAGTTACCGGCAAACTTATTACCGCTGAAAACACCGATGATATAAGCGAAGCCATTTACGTAGCGTCCCGCACCGGTTCAAATATTTGTGTTTTAGGCGCGCAAAACAGTTTCAGCGATATTTTTTTAGGAGCAGGGCAAACACATATTTCCCTTCTAAAAATGAATAAAGTTCTGGCATGGGACCTTGAAACAGCCACTGTTACTGTTGAAGCCGGAATGAGGATTATTGACCTGCTGGCTATTATACTTCCAAAAGGCTTTTACTTAACCGGCCTGAGCGGAAGTTTTAGCGATACGGTGGCGGGCATGGTATCATCAAACTGCCACGGAAAAGATAGCTGGCAGTATGGCAATTTCGGCAACAATGTGGTGGGGCTTAAGCTAATTACAGCTAGTTGCCAGTTAGTTAGCGTAACCCACAATGAGGAATTAATGAAAGCCATAATTGGCGGGCTTGGAGCGTTTGGCGTAATAACTCAGGTTACCCTGAAATTAGAAAAACTGCCCTCGCTGGCATTAGCCACTCAAAATATTGCTGCAGATATAAAAGACCTCCCAGACTTTTCCCTTTCGCCATACAATTATGTGTATGCTTTTGTTGGTTTAAGTAGTAAACGTAGCATTAATACCATTATAAAAACCGCTGTTTTTCAAAATAATAACGTGGCTGCCGCATATATACCTGCCAACTTAAGTTCATCAGTTCCACGTGCTATGCAATTTTTATCAAAAGCCTTATGGAAAACTGCTGCGCTGGTATGGAACTCACCTACTTACAACCTGGTTAACCGGCTGATTCTCTTTTTGCAGAGCCATAAAACTGTGGAAGTGCAAAACATAGTTGATTACCTTTACCCCTGGCTACGGCACCCTTATAATCACTACATTTTCAGGAATAATTCTTTTTATGAATTACAAACTCTTTTTCCGCAACAAAATTTTAATGAAGCAGTAACCAACTTAAAAAAATTAATACACGATACCGGCATTGCCCCCATCCTTACAGCGGCTAAATGGCACCGGGCCGATGATTTTTACCTTTCATTCAGCGGCAATGGCCTGTCATTATCCAACACCTTTAGCGCAACCATGCTAAACAGTGCCGAAGGAAAAAAATTCATCGGGCGGTATATCGCTATCGTGCTTAGTAAACAGGGGCGATTCTATTTGTCAAAATTTCCTTACCTGTCAAAAGAACAAATAACGGCCTCTTATCCCAGGTTCAATGACTGGCTGGATTTAAAGAAGAAAACCGACCCGCAGAGCATATTTCTGACAGACAGAACAAAAACCTTTGTCACATAAAGCCAAAAGCATGCTATCGCTCCTTTATACTCGAAAAGAATTCAGACATATTGGTATTGGTTTTCACCTGAAACCACAACAAAAAAGCAAAGCAAAGCCCAATAGTCCTGTGGGTTAAAAACACTATAGGCTTAGGCATCCTTCTAAGAAACTTACTTTTTACGGCAAGAAATTTAGTAGCCATTGAAGCAAGGCTCAATCCTGAAATTAAAAAGCGGCGGTTGCGGTACTCCGGGCGCAAAACATCTACCTGAAACTGGATGCGAATACTATCGGTAAAATTCCATGCGCAATGCCTGTGAACCGGGTTAAATGAAAACACCTTTCCTTCCTGCCAGCATATATCTTTGTTTTTTACCCGCAGGCCAAGTTGAGGAAGCGTGCCCGGAATTACAATACCCAGGTGGTTACGGATAATAACACTGGTATCGCCGAAATGGCCTTTTATATAGGTATGTGGCAAAAGCACTGCAATTTGCGCCCCACACATGCCTGGTATTTGCTGAACTATTTCAGTGGTTTTAGGAAAAAAAACACAGTTGTTTTTATAACGTATAGAATAAGAATACAAATCCACTGTGCGCCAACCGGGTACCCCATACGCATAGGGCGAAAAATTGGGTTTTATTTTACTGCCGTATTTAGCGTAATAATCAAGTATTTCGCCTTTTATTATATCGTAATTTTCAACCAGTTTGTTTAATCCAGGAATTTCATCCGAATTATAAAACATGGGCAATGAGCCATAATACCATTTTCGTTCATAGATATAATAATAAGGGCGTTCGGGTTTTGTCAAATTTAAGTTGTCGGCCATACTGGGTTATTAGTGGGTTATTCATTTGAGCAAGTTAAAGCTAAATATTTTAAGCGGTTTGATGGCTTTTATTGAACTATTTACGGCTCAAAAATTGG
>DASZPC010000344.1:0-4133 GCA_035550455.1 Chitinophagales bacterium
AATATAGGAGCCTATGCTGTATTCTGTGCGGTCGTAATAAACCACTGTTTGGTTGCCTTTACTATCGTTCAGGGTACCCACCAGGTACTCCTGTGCAACAGCACCAAAGGCAGTTACCAAAAACAGGAAGAGTGAAAAGGATTTCTTCATAACCCGGGTTTTATTGTTCGCAGTTGGCGCCATCAACCCTTATAAAACCGCCGCTGGCATTATAATAAATATATGGCATAGCCGAATAGGTATCGGCGCCCTGCTTAATGTGTACAAAGCATTTGTATTTGGCATCGCCACCGGCCAGTTTTTCGACCAAAACGAGGTTATCAACCCCGGTAATTTCATTCATACTACCGATGGTGATGCCGCAGCCGGTAATTTTTTTGCCTACCAGGTCGTGCTTGATTTTGTAGGCGGTAATTAAAACAGTGCTAGAAGGTTTAGCGGTTTCAACAAGCTGTGTGGCAAGTGAGGCAGGAACTTTGGCCGAGGTGGTTGAAGCGGTAGAACTGTTAGCAGTGGGTACAGCAGGTGCTGTACCGGCAACGGAGGTTGCAGTATTTACAGGCGGCGTATTAGTAGCTACAGCAGATGAGGCAGCCGGGGCAGTTACAATGGTAGTTGGAGCAGCCGGTGTTGTATTATTGCTAACTACAAAAAAATAGAAAGAAGCCAGGCCAAGGCCAAGTAATGCCACCAACACCAGGGTTACTAGCAAAAACTTGTTTTCGCGGTGAACGGTATGGTGCTCCACAGGCTGGGGAGCAGGTATTTCAGGAACTACAGCAACTTTTGAAAGCGATTCAATTTCCTGTTTCAGTTTTTTGTTTTCCTCGCTAACCTGCTTTAATTCATCGTGTATTTCCTTAACAATGCCTATGGTTTGCTTTTGGTAAAGTTCTGTTTCTTCTTTTACCAGGCCTATTTCGTGCTTCAACTGTTGTTCCAGTTGCTCGTGTTCGGCCCTCATGCGTTCTTTGTCATATTGTTCGCGCTCCTGTTCGGCCTTATCGCGCACTTCTTTTATCTGGCGGAAGGTTTCGTTGGCCTGTTGCTGGCGCTTTTCGGCGATGCCGGTTTCGGGTTCCGGGTTTTCGGAAGGGGTTTCCAGTTCAAGGCCGGTAAAATCATTGCTGATAGTTGAAACCGGTTTGTAATTGGCAATATAAAAAGGATTAAATGCCCCGCAGTGTGTACAACTGCGCTTGCCCAGGTCGAGCTCAAAACCGCATTTGCTGCACTGCTTTTTCATACTTTATCTGAAGGTGAAATAAAAATTGCTGCCATGCCCCGGAAGGCCCTCTACCCATATTTTGCCATTGTGAAGGCCGGCTATTTTTTTGCAGATAGCCAAACCCAGCCCCATGCCCTGTGCGCCGGTTTCGGCATTCAGCGTTTCGAAAACGCCGAATATTTTTTCGTGGTTTTTGCGGGAAACGCCCATGCCGTTATCGCGCACACAAAAAATGGTTTCGCCTTCAAATACATCGTGGCCAATATCAATAACCGGCTTTTTGCCGGGCTTGCTGAATCGTAGTGCATTATTGAGCAACTCGCGCAGCAACTGCCCTGCCATACCGCGGTCGGCATTCACTTTGGGCAGTTCAGAAACATTCACTTCGGCTTCTTTAGCATCGAATGATGGTTTCATTTCTGCCAGCACCTGCCCTACCAGTTCTTTCATAGGGAAATTGGTTATTTCAGGTTGCTGGGTATTCAGTTCAAGAAAACTGCCAAAGCGTTTCAGCACCTCGCCGGTTTGCATTACGGCATTTTGCACATTACCGGCAAATTCAGCGGCCTGGTCAAAGTTGCCTACCCCCATGCTGCCTGCCATTTGCTGCATGTTTTCCATAATCTTCATTACCGGGGCACTTACCTGCGCCGGTAGCCCGGTGGCAAAAGCGGCAGCGCCCGCCACAACAGCGGCTTTTTCAACTATAAACAGGTTGCAGGGTTCGGCATCCCATGTTATAGGGCTAACGTTTACAGCGTATGTGGTATCAAGGGCAGTAGTTTCAAAAGTTTCAGCTATGGCTGAGCTGCGGTAAGCAATGGATGGCTTAAAAGTTTCCCACTGTGGTTTTTCCATTAAGCTGGTAGCTGCTGCATTGGTATAAACCAGTTCGTTTTGTGCATTGGCAATAAAAACCGGCTCTTTCATGCGCTCCACCACCACCGAAAAAGATTCAATGCGCTGCGAGTATTCTTCAAATACTATATCCAGCTTCTTTTCGGCCTCGGTTAAGCGCAGGGTGTTCATAATGGTTTTGGGCAACCAGGCAGGGCCTGTTTTGCCTTTTACCAGGTAATCTTTCGCACCGGTGCGTTCGGCCATACTCAACACCTCGGCCCCATTTACATCCGATAAAAGGATACAGGGTATGGCGCGGGTAGCCAGTTCATTGCGCAGGCTTTCAATACCCGGGCTGTTTACTAACTGGCCCGAAAGCAGCACCACATCAATAGGGCCACTGTTCAGGTATTTAATGCCGCCTTCAATATCAAAAGCATGGCTTACTTTAAAGGTTTGGCTGTTTTTGTGCAGGGTATCAAGTACTTCCTGGGCGCTTTGCAAATCGCCATCAAGCAGCAGTATATTTTTTTGTGTTTCCATAATTTGAAGTAGCACAAAGAAACAGCCTGAAGCCACGCCAGCCAACGGCTGTTTTGCACGGCAGCTATGTTCGTTGCCTATTTAACAGGAAACCCAACCGATTGAAACTGCTCGGCCATGAAGATACCATAGCCATTGTTGATATTACTGTAAACATTTACAGGCTCGCCATAGCTGGCGCCCGAAAGGCCCCTGTATAAAGCAAGGCCCTGTTGATATTCAAATTCGGTTTGCGAAACCGTGTGCAGTTCAACCCACACCTGTAGGTTACTAAACTGCGCAGTATCAAGGTTGTCAAACTGCATTTTCAATTCTTTGGCCTGGCCGTTAAAGCCCTTATCGCTAAACAACAGGAAAATCCCATCGCGTACGGTATCTTCTACAGGGCTTAACATATCCGGCCCCCGTGCCTCGTAATAAGGTGCATAGGTGGTATCGCCCCGGTCGTCAACTGATATTTGATTGCCCCCGAGCCAAATATTAATACGGTAAAAATTTAGTAGGGCGGGGTTGTCCTTAATATTAAAGTCAACTACTACTTTACCGCCCCCAGCCGTACCATATTGAAGCATTTTAGCGGTAATAATTTGCGCGGGCATGGGTATGCTATCGGTAGCAGTGGCAGTGCCATAAGCGGGATGGCTGACGCTAATTGAATAGGTATGCCCTTTTTGTGGTACGAGAGATGATTGATATGAACCATAGCTATTAACCGAATCGGATGGAACCCAGGGAAGTTGTTCGGCAAAAATACCGTCCTGGTACAAATTTACGTTGGCCCCGGTTACTGGTGTAACGTTGTTTGAGCCCGATAAGGCATAGCTTTTAGTTATGTAAACCACTATTTTGCCATTATCGTTAAACAAGCTGTTAATCACCATTTTATCAGCGCCCGATTCAAGCGAAGGGTTAAAATCCTTTTCGCATGAAAAGAGCAGCATTAACAGCAGGCAGCAGAGTGCAGTTTTCTTCATACCCCAAATTTTATGGTGTATGAAACGGAGGGCAATACAGGGAAAAGGCTTAGCTGCTTAAACACCACCGCGCGGGTGCCATCGGCATTAATCCGGTAATCGGAATAAATCTCGAAAACGTTAAAATGGTTGTACACATTATATACACTGAAATTAAACCGGTGCTCGATATTGCCAACCCGCTTTTTGTAGGTAAACGAAAGGTCCAGATGATGGAAAGCAGGCAGACGGTAACCGTTTTTTTCCGTATAAACATTTAGTTGCTCGCCGGTTTGGGGCTGCGTATTGCCCGATTGCGAATTAATATCGCGTACATACGCCGCTACCCAGCTATTGTAAGCCTGCAAAGGCATGGTTGACATGTTGCCGCTACCGTAAACCCAGGCAGCGCCCAGTTCAATATGCCGGGAAACAAGGTAGTTTAACTGCATGGCAATGTTGTGGCGGCGGTCGTATTTGTAAGGAAAGTAATTACCGTTGTTAAGGCCCGGGTAACGGCGCATACTCCAGCCCAATGTATAAGCCACCGAGCCTGTTAACCGGCCATA
>DASZPC010000345.1:0-5318 GCA_035550455.1 Chitinophagales bacterium
GGCTTTGGCCTATTGGTGGGGGATTGATATAAGGCGGGCATTGAATGCCTTTACATCGGTACTTATTATTACCTGCCCCTGTGCTTTATCGCTTTCATCGCCATTTACGCTGGGCAATGTATTACGCATTTTAAGCCGCAACAAAATTTTTATGAAGAATGCGCTGGCTATTGAAAAGATGGCGGGCATTAAAGCCGTGGTTTTTGATAAAACCGGAACGCTTACCAATAACAATGAAACGAGAGTGGAGTTCAGCGGCGGCAAATTGAGCGATTATGAATTGGAGTTGATAAAATCGCTGGTGTACCATTCATCGCACCCGCTTAGCCGTAAAATTTATGGCAACCTTAAGAGCATAAAAGCCATTCCTACCGAACACTTTAAAGAAACCGAAGGCAAGGGTATTGAAGGCTGGATAGATGAAAACTTTGTGAAGCTGGGCTCGCGCCGGTATGTGCTGGGCAGCGAAACGGGGCCTGATGATGGTGAATCTGATTTCAGGCAGGCTTCGAGGGTTTATGTAGCTGTTAATGGAAACCTGAAGGGATATTTTGTAGTGCGGAACGAATACCGTACGGGGCTTGGCGCTTTAATCAGCCACCTTAAGCACCGGTTTAAACTATTTGTGGTGAGCGGTGATAATGATACCGAGAAGAATTTTTTGAAACAGTATGTAGCAGAAGAAAACCTGGTTTTTCATCAGCAACCAGCCGATAAACTTCAGTTTATAAAAAGACTTCAAAGAGAAGGCGAACCGGTAATGATGGTAGGCGATGGGCTGAATGATGCGGGTGCATTGAAACAGGCCAACGTGGGCCTTGCCATAAGCGATAATGTAAATAATTTTTTCCCGGCCTGCGATGGTATAATTGAGGCTTCGAAATTTGAACTGATACCCGATTTAATGGCCTATGCGCGCCGCAGTGTAAATATTATAAAAGCCAGCTTTGGTATATCGCTTTTATATAACCTGGTGGGCCTTTCGTTTGCCGTGCAGGGCAATTTAAGCCCCCTTATAGCAGCGGTGCTTATGCCTATAAGCTCAGTAACTATTATTGTGTTTACCACACTTTCCTCAACGCTGGCCATGCCCAAAAGCATGCAGCGGTAGTTTTAACGAAGATTAGTACTGATTTTAATCATACCGGGGCTTGTTTATCATCATCCCCCACGGGGTTACCGGCAGGTAGTTTTGTGCGTTGTAATAATTAAAAATGAGCGTCTTATTTATCCTGGTTGGTGCAAGTCTTTTTCTGGCAGTTTGCTTCGTAGCCGCTTTTATAATCAGCGTGCGTAGCGGCCAGTTTGACGATGACTATACCCCCTCGGTGAGGATACTATTTGACGACGACCCAAAATCTTCTTCACCTAAAAACAAACAGTAATTTATGGAGGTAGAAAAATTTAAGTACGATAACCGGATAGTGCGGAACTTTGCCTATGCCTCGTTTTTATGGGGCGCGGTGGGCATGCTGGTGGGCCTGTATATTGCCCTTGAGCTCATCTTTCCGCAACTTAACTTTTGCCGGTATGCCACCTTTGGCCGGTTACGCCCACTGCACACCAACGCAGTGATATTCGCTTTTGTGGGCAATGGTATTTTTATGGGCGTTTACTACTCGCTCCAGCGCCTTTGTAAAACCCGCATGTGGAGCGAAACCCTTAGCAAAATACATTTTTGGGGTTGGCAGCTTATTATTTTACTGGCTGCTGTAACACTTGTTTTAGGTATTACAGTAAGCAAGGAATACGCCGAGCTGGAATGGCCCATTGATATATTAATTGCTGTGGTATGGGTAATATTTGGTATTAACATGTTTGGTACCATACTTACCCGCCGCGAAAGGCACCTGTATGTAGCCATTTGGTTTTACATAGCTACCTGGATTACCGTAGCCATGCTGCACATTGTTAACTCCATTGAAATTCCGGTATCGCTTATAAAAAGCTATTCGGTTTATGCCGGTGTGCAGGATGCGCTGGTGCAGTGGTGGTACGGGCACAACGCGGTGGCGTTTTTCCTTACCACGCCTTACCTGGGCCTTATGTATTACTTTTTGCCCAAGGCAGCTAACCGCCCTGTTTATTCGTACAGGCTTTCTATTATCCACTTTTGGGCGCTGATATTTATATACATCTGGGCAGGTCCTCACCACTTGCTTTATACAGCCCTGCCCGACTGGGCCCAATCGCTGGGTACCGTGTTTTCGGTAATGCTTATTATGCCAAGCTGGGGTGGTATGATTAACGGGTTGCTTACCCTGCGTGGCGCTTGGGACCGTGTGCGCGATGATGTGGTCCTTAAATTTTATGTAGTGGCAGTTACCGCTTATGGTATGTCCACTTTTGAAGGCCCCATGCTTTCTATTAAGAGTGTAAATGCTATTTCGCACTATACCGACTGGACTATTGCCCACGTGCACATTGGTGCTTTAGGCTGGAATGGCTTTTTAACTTTCGGCGTACTGTTTTGGTTAATACCCAAGCTGTACCGCACCGAGCTTTACTCGCGCAAACTGGCAAATGCCCATTTCTGGATTGGTACCCTTGGTATTTTGTTTTACGCCATACCTATGTATTGGAGCGCTTTAACTCAGTGGTCAATGCTGCGCCAGTTTACCGAAGAAGGTATTTTGAAATACCCCAATTTTTTGGAAACAGTAAAGGCCATAATGCCTATGTATTATATGCGTGCATTTGGCGGGTTCCTGTATTTGAGCGGTGCATTAATAGGTATATATAACCTGATACGTACTGCACAACAGGGTTCGTTCCAGGCCGAAGAAGAGGCAGAAGCACCTGCATTGGAAAAAACATACGAAGCACACCATGGCGAACACTGGCACCGTTGGATTGAACGCAGGCCTGTGCAGTTTTTGATATTCTCGTTTATTGTGGTTGCCATTGGCGGGCTTATTGAATTCCTGCCTACGTTCCTTATCCAATCTAACATACCAACCATTGCCAGTGTGAAACCATACACACCGCTTGAACTGGAAGGGCGCGATATATACATCCGCGAAGGTTGTTATTTGTGCCACTCGCAAATGGTAAGGCCTTTCCGCGAAGAAGTGGCCCGGTATGGCGAATACTCAAAAGCAGGCGAGTTTGTTTATGACCACCCTTTCCAATGGGGCTCTAAACGCACCGGCCCTGATTTGGCCCGCGAAGGCGGTAAATACCCCGATAGCTGGCATTATAACCACATGGACGACCCACGTACGGTAAGCCCGGGTTCAATTATGCCCACCTACTCGTACATGCTTGATAAGGACCTTGATACCACTTACACGGCCAAAAAGATACGTGTAATGCAAATGCTTGGTGTGCCTTACCCTAAAGGGTACGATGCAGTAGCTGTAAGCGATATGGAAAAACAAGCGCTGGGTATACAAGCCAGCCTGAAAAAGGATGGCATACAAACCAGCGAGAAGAAGGAGATAGTAGCGCTTATAGCTTACCTGCAAAGGTTAGGTACCGATATTAAGGCCGAAAACCAAAAAACCGTAGCAAGCGCACAGT
The DNA here is from genome assembly GCA_035550455.1 of Chitinophagales bacterium. GTDB lineage: Bacteria > Bacteroidota > Bacteroidia > Chitinophagales > LD1 > Bog-950. The sequence continues at coordinate 3,523 of DASZPC010000345.1, forward strand.
AATTAATTAAAAACTAAAACAGGAAACTATGTTTTCATTCATTAAAAAATATGTAGAAACTGTTGCGCATGGCGATATATATGGCTATGTGGCAATGGGCCTGTTTGGCGCTTTATTTATATGGATGCTGTGGTTTGCGCTACGGGCTGATAAAAAATATATCAGCGAATTGGAAGAATTGCCTTTTAATGATTCGTCGAAAAAAAATTAACCCAATATAAAAACCAATCACTTATGTTTTTCAAAAACAGAAAAATGCCAACCATAAAAGCAACAGTTGCCATACTTGCAGCCTTGTTGCCCTTTGTTACAATGGCGCAAACTGTCCCCGCCGCAGCGCCTGTAACCCCGGCTTCATCTACCGTTGATATTGTTTGGTGGATAATTTTAGGGGTAATGGCCCTGCTGTTGCTCGCTATACTGATATTATCAAATATGCTGGTAAATGTGGCACGTATGATAGCCAATAAGGGTAAAGCGAAAACACTTTCGGTACTTTTGCTAATCCTTCTTTCATCAAATTTATGGGCGCAGGATGCAGTAGCAACCGCAGCAACGGCACAATCGGTTAAAGCCTTTGCCGACTGGAACCTTATCATGGCAGGGGCTGTAATGGTAACGCTTATGTTTACCGTGTTTGTGTTGCTGATTCGTATACGCACTATGCTAAACGAACTGGAAGATAAACCCGCTGCCGAGCCATTATCTTTTGAGGTTCACTTCCCTAAATTCCTTGATAATTTCAATGCCTCGGTGGCTATTGAAAAGGAAAAGGATATTTTGTTAGACCATAACTATGATGGTATAAAGGAACTTGACAATAACCTGCCACCCTGGTGGAAATACAGCTTTTATATTTCGATAGTTTGGGCTATAGCCTACACGGCTTACTACGATGTGCTTGGCGGGCCTACCAGCCATGATGAGTACGAAGCAGCGGTAGCGCAGGCAAAAATAAACCAGGAGGCTTATGCCCGCACCCATGCCAATATGGTGGATGAGAATACCGTTACCCTGGCCGATGCAGCTGGAATAAGCGATGGTGCAGATATTTTTAAAACCAATTGTACCCCTTGCCACGGGCAAAGCGCCGAAGGTGGTATTGGGCCTAACCTTACCGATGATTACTGGTTGCATGGCGGCTCCATCAAGGACGTGTTTAAAACCATAAAATACGGCTGGCCTAATAAGGGTATGAAATCATGGCAGGCCGATTTGAGCCCTTCGCAAATACGCGATGTGGCCAGTTATGTAAAATCATTGCACGGCACCAAACCTGCTAATGCCAAAGCGCCACAAGGCGAATTATACAGCGAAGGCGGCGCTGTAGCAGCGGCTGACTCCAGCGCTACTGCCGCAAAAACAGATTCAACAACAGCAGTAAGTAAATAACATCTGATAGAACGAAAGCATGTAAATAGTGAGATATGAGTGTAAAGAATGAAGAGTTTAGGGATTCGATAAATACGATTACTGAAAAAGGTACGCGTAACTGGATTTTTGCCAAAAAGCCAAAAGGCAAGTTATACAATGCGCGTACCTTGGTTAGCATTGCATATTTGATAATATTCTTTACGCTGCCATGGATTAAAATAAAAGGCGAACCGCTTTTTATGCTGAACCTAGTTGAACGTAAGTTTATTCTTTTCAGTGTTGTTTTTTGGCCTCAGGACTTTTTCATATTCGTTATAGCCATGCTTACCTTTTTGGTATTTATTGTGCTGTTTACGGTGGTTTACGGAAGGGTGTTTTGCGGTTGGGTGTGCCCGCAAACCATATTTATGGAAATGGTTTTC
>DASZPC010000346.1:0-12740 GCA_035550455.1 Chitinophagales bacterium
TAGCATTTAAAGGTATGGGTTCCACCAGTTTAAAGCGCAACGCACTTATATGCAGGCCAAATATACCCGAAACATAATTCCTTACCTCATTGGCATCAAGCGCCGCGTTATCCGAAAAAATAAGCAGAAACTGGTCATTCACCCCGGTACAGCCAATAGTGCCGTCAAATTTCTTCCGTAGCTGCTGCTCCACCTCGTCCAGCCCCACCCTATTGCCATATAATTTTATAAAGCGGTTCAGCCGGCCCGTTATATAGTAAAAGCCCTCCTCATCCACCCGGGCAAGGTCGCCGGTGCGCAGGGCTAAGATGTTTTCGATACCCTGCAAATCATTGGCATTGTAGGCATAGCCTTTAAATACATTCCTGCCTTCGTAAACCAGTTCGCCGGTTTGTTCATCCAGCATAAACTTTCCGCCCGGTATAGGTTTGCCTATCGCTTCTATTTTTGAATACGCATATTGCGGGCCCAGGTACGACATACGGGCCGTTGCCTCAGTTTGGCCGTACATAACAAAAAACTGGCAGTTATGTTCAACCGCATAATCGGCAAATACCTTACGCAGCTTTACATCCATTTTGCCGCCTGCCTGGGTAAAATATTTCAGGTGCAACCCCTCCATTTTTTCAAACCCTATGCGCCGCAGCATTTCGTACGTATAAGGCACGCCGGCAAAACTATTGCACCCGGATTGTTTAAACTGTTCCCAAAAATTACGGCTCAAAACCGATTCGTTGGTACACAAAATTTTGCCGCCACCAATGCTGTTCGATAAAAGCACGCTCAACCCGTATGAATAATACACCGGCAAATTCAAAGGGGCGGTGTCCTCTTCTGTTATGGGTAAATAACCCAAAATAGAAGTGGCATTGGAAATGAAATTCTCATCCGTCAGCTTTACCAACTTGGGTGAACCGGTAGTGCCGGAAGTTGGTAAAAGGATACGCAGCGCCGGATGGATCTGGTGTTGTACCTTATCGTTAATATAAACCGGAAGCAACACATTATCGGGCGTGTAAGCCACCCGCTTTAAGTAGCCGGTTACAGCATCGCGCTTAGCATCAATAATTATACCAGGCGAATAAGTGCTTTCAAGGTTTTCTTTCAGTTCCTCTTTCAAATCGCCGCTCAGCAAACAGACACAATGTGGCGTGCGCAGCAGCGAAAAGAAAATACTGATACATGCAACCGAATTATCGAGGTACAAAAAGCAAAGTTGCTTTGTAGTGTTTTCAACGGGCAACTGCACCGAAGACATTTCCTCCCAGTTATACGAATGGCCTGTCTTCGCATCAATATATCTGAGCGAAGGCCGGTGGTGCGTATTTATATATTCAAAGAGGGTCAATTGGTAGTAGTTTTTCAACCGCTTACATTAACATACCGCCGTCAACACCCAATACCTGCCCGGTTATATACACCGATAAATCTGATGCCAGGAACAAAGCTGCCTTAGCTACATCTTCGGCAGTGCCGAGGCGTTTCATGCGGATGTTCTCTAAATTCTTTGTGTAAAAAGCCGGGGGTACGGCTTTAATCATATCGGTATCAATAAAGCCGGGCGCTATGGCATTAACACGGATATTCAAGGCCGCCAGTTCCTTGCTCAACGATTTTGTAAAGCCTATAACTGCCGCTTTGCTGGCCGAATAAATACTTTGCCCCGAATTTCCGTTAGTGCCAACAATGGAACTGAGGTTAATAATAGAGCCGCCACGGCTGCGCAACATGCTTTTTATCGCCAGTTGGCTGTTATACATAGTGCCGTACACATTCACCGAAAACACCTTTTCAATTAAAGGCTGCGTTACCATGCCAATTACCGCATCCTGCATAACCCCGGCATTATTTACCAGTATATTAAGGCTTACACTTTCTTTTAGCAGTTGGGCATATACGTTTTTTACTTCCTCAAAATTGGCTACATCGCAGCTATATACCCAAACCTTAATACCATATTCAGCTTCCAACTCCTTTTTCCTTTCGGCCAGCAAACCGGCATTGGTGGCCACCAGCACCAGGTTAGCGCCATTTTCGGCAAATAGTTTAGCTACCGCGTAGCCTATGCCCCGCGTGCCACCTGTAATAAGTGCGGTTTTACCTGCCAGCAGTTTAGAAGATGAATCCATATTTCGCTAAAATCTCTTTTGCTTTGCCCACACTGCTCATATCAATTACATCCTGCGTATCAATCGATATTTCAAAATATTGCTCTAATATACTTATCAATACCATGTGGCTTATCGAATCCCACTCGGGTATGCCTTGGTAGGAAAGGCTGTCCTGCACCTTTGCGGCATCAATATTCAGCGCCTCTGTAAAAGCAGCCACCAGTTTCTCATTATCCGTCATATTGTAATTTTAAAGGCCTGAAAATAGCAATAGTTAGAAAATGCTTTATGCTTTAGCCGCCACCTAAGCAAAATGCTTTAACCAATAGTGGGTGGCCGCAATGCGCCAAACCATTTTACCGTTGCTGGTATCGCCTGCCTTGTAGCGCTCAATTTCGCCCTTTACCACATCAGTATTCATAAAGCCCAGGGCATTGTAATCAATATCCAGCAGAAATTTCAGCGGGCCGTTTAGCCATAAAATCTCACCCGGGGTTACAAAACCCTTTTTGTCTTTACGCTCGTAAATAGCCTGTGGTAGCACAGGTTTTAAAGCCTCGCGCAATATATACTTGGTTTCGGCACGGGTGTTTATTTTATCTTCCATAGCCAGCGAAAAAGCAAACTCAACCAGCTTATGGTTCAGGAAAGGCACCCTCGACTCCAGCGAAAACGCCATAGAGTTACGGTCCTCAAAATGTAGCAGCGTGGGCAAGGTGGTGTTCAATAACAAATGGTACAGGAAATTATCGAACCTGTCGCTTGATTTATCCTCAAAATGCAGTTCTGTGTTTTGCTTAAAATATCTGTTGCCCCGGTGGAATTCGAGGTTATAAATCCTTTCCTCATTACTAAAAACCGAAACCAGGCTTTTAGCGGCAATATCAAAGGCCTTTTTTGCGCCATAATTTTCGCGGTTGATATGAGCTAAATAGGTGCTTATAGCCTTGCCCCAATGCAGGGATGAAAAATCAGCCGCTAATAAGCGGTAGAACGAATGCAGGTAGCCACCTAAATATTCGTCTGAACCCTGCCCGTCTAACACCACCGTTACGCCTTCGCTTTTCGCCAGCTTCATTAAAAAATACTGCGACAAGTATGAGGAGCCAAATACAGGCACATCGGCATGATAGGCGGCGTTATGAAAATGCTCTGCAATGTCATTTTCAGCAGGCGAAAAATAAAACGGCTGAATATTTGGGTACTTATTTACCACCTCGCGCACAAAAGGCCTTTCATCAACGCCGGTTGCCCCTTCATAATAAATTGAAAATGATTTTATAGTTGAACGCGGAAAAAGTGATGAATAAATACTCGCAATGGAAGAACTATCCAACCCGCCGCTAAGGCACATGCCGTTCTGCACATCGCTGCGGGCATGAAGGGCAATACTCTCGTGAAAGAGGTTAAAAAAAGTTTCCTTCTTCTCATTAAAACCCATCTGCGCTTTTGGAGCCTGCAGGTTTAAGTCCCAGTATTTTTTTATGGAGAGGGCTCCATTTTGCCAAATCAAATTACAGGCCGGTTCCAGTATTTTAACCGACTGGTAATAAGTTTCATTTTTATATGCTGCCCATGCCATTATAAGGCCACGCTGCATTTGCCGGGTATTGGTCGTATTATCAAACCCCGGCACTTCCTTTAGTGCTTTATACTCCGAAGCGAAATACAGGCCGCCATTTATTTCGGTATAATAGAATGGTTTTATGCCAAAGCGGTCGCGTGAGCAAAACAGTTTGCCGTTTGCCCCATCCCACAGGGCAAAAGCCCACATGCCAATGAACTGTTCCACACAGGCTTCGCCCCATTTTTTATAGGCCGCGCAAATAACCTCGGTATCGCTTTGGGTATGGAAAGCATAACCTGCCTTTTCCAGTTCCCGGCGTATTTCTATGTAGTTATATATTTCGCCGTTAAAAATCAGTTGCAACCCCTCATATTCAAAAGGCTGGTTAGCTTCATCCGACAGGTCAATAATTTTTAACCGGTTATGCCCCAGGCAAACTTTTTCATTTACCCATACCGAACTGTTTTCAGGGCCGCGGTGCTTAATTACACCCAGCATTTTCATGCCCAGTTCCCGCTTTTGGCCTTCCGTAAGTTTTAAATCAACAAAACCTGCTATACCGCACATAAGTGGGCGTAAATTTCAACTTTTTTTTCGGGCTTTACATGCTACGTAAAAACAGTTGTTTATTGTACATACAAAAAATTACCAATAGCTTATATTGGTGCACATTTAAATGGCATTAAGGCGAAAAATATTGCTGCTTGATGGGTTTTGGCCAAAAGTGTTTAACACACTTTTACTACTATTCGTTTATGGAGCGGCCCACACACAGGTAGCCTACCATAATTTCAGTTCGAACGATGGGCTGCCCAGCAACGAAGTTTACTGCGTTTACCAGGACAAACTGGGCTATATGTGGTTCGGCACCGATCATGGAGTGGTGCGTTACGACGGGTATAAATTCAAAACATATACCACGCAGGATGGACTTACCGACAATACCGTATTTTCTATAAAAGGAGATAACGAGGGAAATGTATGGTTTTTGACTTTTACCGGGGGTATTTGTTACTATAGCAGAGCAGGATTCAGGCCGCATCCTCTTAACGACTCTATTATAGGCCTGACACGAAAACGTATTCCTACTTCGTGGGAGGTTCTGGGTAACAAAACTATTTGGCTTGGGTTTATTGAATCAGGCTTCTATAAAGTAGAAGAAAATAAAATTACTGCTTTTATAAACCAATTAAGCAACGAAAAGCCAAATAATGGAAGCACCACATACATCATTGAGTTTGATAGTTTGCGGTTTGTATACTCCACTGTTTATGCAGGAGATATAGGCAAGATAAAGGACCCGGGTGTAAAAAAACAGGAGTCTGTTTTTCTGTCACTGAGCCAAATGCCATTCAGGAATATAAACTATACAATGGCCCTGCTTAAAAATGGCAATCTAATTATGGGAGTGGCCAATAGCCTTATTTATTTATCGGGCAGGGGAATTATAAACACTATTCATTTACAGCCAGATGCCCATATTTCGGCCATTACCCAAACTGCCGATAACAAAGTGTGGGTTTGTATTAAAAACAGCAAGCCCTATTCCTTAAGCTTTTCTGAAAATGGAGTTCAATTAGCTGACTCTCTGACCAACTGGGAATCAATTTCTTATATATCGTCAGATAACCAGCAAAATTACTGGGCAACAAGTTTAAACAATGGTGTATACTTTATGCCTGATACTAAAATCCGCATTTGGGGCCGGCAACCCGAAAACCCTGTTAGTTCAAAATTCATGTACCTTCAGCTAATTAATCATAGCCTATACATTTCCCTACCTAAAAACAAGATTATTAAACTCGATAAGGGGTTTAATGAAAAGGTAATAACGGGCATTGAGTCAGCTAACGCAGTATCGGGGTTGATATTCAAAAATAAAAAACTCATTTCCAACATTGATCTCTCCTCACAATGGACAGGCCGTAGCTATAAATTCTCGTTTATGAATGCAATAGAGGATTTGGGTGAACAAGGTATTCTTACGGCCGGAGAAACCGGGTTTGAAATTATCAATGCACGCAAACTGGTTTTTAGCTCTAAAAATATAGGGTTTACAAAAAGGGTAACCGCGGTAAAACGGATTAAGGGTTCATTAGTTGCCATAGGCACTATTTCGGGCCTTTACTATTTTGATGAGACACGGCATACTTTGGTGAATGATAGCATTATTGCTAAAACACGGATAACCGCCTGTGCGAGTTTCAATGATTCGGTTTACGCAATAGCTACACGGGGCCTGGGCGTAGCAATTTATTATGGCCAAAGGCCGTATTTCATAAATGATTCGTGCGGGTTAATCAGCAACCTGGCCGAAAACCTGTATTTTGAAAATGATTCCACTTTATGGGTGGCCACCTACAAGGGGCTTTCGCGTACTACCTTCTGTTTTAACCAAAACAACTTCATATGCTCTATTAAATCATATACCAAAGAAGATGGCCTTTGTAGCAACCAGGTAAATGCCATTACCGGTTTTAATGGTTATATATGGCTGGCCACCAATGAAGGGCTTTGCTATTTTCATCCGCAGGACCTGCCGGACGACACACTTGAAATACCCTTTTATTTTGGCGAGGTAAAAGTAAATGGCAGTCCGGAAAAATTAAATGGGGCCAGCTTAAATTACGATCAAAATAATATTGTTATCGGGTTCAATGCACTTTATTTCAAAGCTATATCAGGTATCAGGTATAAATTGCGACTACACAATAACGATACATGGAAATATACCGACCAGAACTATGTAGAGTATTTTAACCTGCCCCCCGGTGATTATGAGGTGCAGGTAGCAGCCGATGATAAATTTGGCAAGTACAAATCTACCGTGCACTCTATCCGGTTTACCATTAAACCAAAGTTCACCGATACACTTTTGTTTAAAACCATTTCGGGGGCTTTTATTGCGTTAATTGTGTTTGTGATTTTTTTTGGTTTTTATTCCTATCAAAAGCTAAAAGCCACTAACCTTATTAAACTACTGCAAGCTGAATTTAAGGCGCTCAGTTATCAAATTAACCCACATTTCATTTTTAACGTACTCAATTCCATTCAATATTATATTTTACGTAAGGAAAGCGATAGTGCTGTACACCTGCTTAGTTCTTTTTCAATGCTTATAAGGCGTATTGTTAACAACTCGCGCCAGCAATATATTAGTGTTCTGGAAGAGGTGGAATGCCTGCGCGAATACCTGGAACTGGAAAAACTGCGCCTGGATGATAAATTTGAATATGAAATAAACATTGATACCAATATCCATATTGAGGAAAAAATAATTTTACCAATGATAATACAACCATTGGTTGAAAACAGCATCTGGCATGGCATTGCCCCTTCGGGCAGGATGGGTAAAATAACTGTTAACTTCAGCGCAAAAAACGGGCAGGTAATTTGCACGGTGGAAGATAATGGCGTGGGCATTCATGCAAAAAAAGAGGGGGAACACAAAACTCAGAATAACCTTTCACTGGCAATGAAAAATGTGAGCGAGCGTTTGAAGATAATCAGCGAACTAAACAACAGCACCTGGGCCATTAAAACAGAAGATAAAAGCGAAAATAACCCCGGCGAAACCGGCACCCGTGTAACCATTATTTTCCCTCACCCAATGAAAAGTTAATGACTGAAATTAATTGCGCAATTATAGAAGACGAACCCCTTGGCGCCAAAAGCCTGGAGGAACTGCTTAAAAAACGGCATCCCGAAATTAAGGTTATTGCTTTTGCCAAAACCCTGGAAGAGGCGGCAGGCCTTTTTAACAAGCCAGGCATTACCCTTTATTTTACTGACATAGAATTGCAGGACGGCAACATCTTCGATATTTTAAACAAAATAATGTTGGATAAAGGCAAATACCTTGTTTTCACTACTGCTTATGAGGAGTTTGGGGTAAAGGCGTTCAGCTATCCGGCCCTTCATTACCTGATGAAACCCATTAACCCCCAAGAACTGGATAAGGCTATAGACCGCTTCCGCGAAATAACCGGTGGTGGAAAAATGGCTTCCGCCGACGGCAGTAACGAAGCAAAAGGAGAATTTCTATTGAACAAAATAATCCTCTCCACACAAAACGGCACATCGTTTATTGATATTAATTCAATTATACGGGTTCAATCGGCTAACAAATACTCTATCGTTTTCACTACCGACAAAAAGCAACATATTGTTACCAAGCCTTTAACCCGCTTTGAGGAGGTTCTGGGCAACAAAGGTTTTTTACGCGTGCACGATAGCCACCTGGTTAACGTACACCACATCAACAATTATGTAAAAGGGAAAGGGGGCGAGCTAATCATGTCCGATAACAGCGAGGTTCCGGTTTCCCAACGCCGCAAAGAAGCCCTCTCGGCTATCCTTAAAAACATATTATAGCTTTCAAAAGCTTTTTGGCCAGCCGGTGGCATACCGGTTAAATCCGTTTTTATCCTTTTTGGTTGCACTTGCCCCTATAAGCATGGCATTTACGAATTCAGCCATTATATTAAATGCCGGTTAACCATCTTTACACTGTAAAGAGAATTCCCTTCTATAAAACATATACCCACGCCGTTATTTTTTTAAATGTTTTGCTGACATTTAGCATGGCTGCAACTTCAACAAAAATTGAAGTGCGCCATGTTTTTTTTGTACAACTTCAACGGGCTCAAACAGGCCACTTTAAAATTAGCTACCCCGGGTAATGGTTAACTTGCAGGATATTGCTATTTTAGCAGCCCTAAAAAAAATAAAAATATGCAGTTGTCTGAAATAGTAGCAATAAGCGGAATGCCAGGCCTTTACAAAATAGCTTCGCGCCGTAACGATGGGTTAATTGTAACCTCGCTGATTGATGATAAAACACAGTTCGTATCGGGCAGAACGGCCCTCTTTACTACCCTGGATAACATTACTATGTATACTACTGATGAGCCTGCCTCGCTGAAAGATGTATTGGCTTCGGTTAAAAATAGCGAGCCAACCACTGCCGTACCCGACGCAAAGGATGAAGCTGCCCTTAAAGCATGGTTAGAGGCAGTACTGCCTAACTACGATAAAGAAAAGGTACACGTGAGTGATATGAAAAAACTGGCCAAATGGTACCAAATTTTAAATGCAAAAGGCCTTATTGAGGAACTGACAACTGAAAAGACAGAAGAGAAAGCCGAGGATAGTAAGGAAGAAGCAGTGGAGAAAAAGGAAGTAAAAAAGGAAACTAAACCGGTTAAAGAAACAAGGCAAAAACCCGTTAAATCCGATAAGTCTTCGAAAGCAAATACAAAGCCTGCGCCTGGCGCCAAGAAAATAACCGCCCCCAGAAAGGCGCAATAATATTATGTCAGAGCAAACTACCATCACACCCGAAAGAAAAAAGAGAAATTTTGTAAAGGCGGATTTTGTCCCTTCGGAATGGAGTGAAATTGAACCTTACTTCGCCCAGCTTAAAGAGCGCGAAATAAATTCCGTTGATGGTTTGCGCCAGTGGCTACGCGATTGGAGCGAACTTGATTCGGTGCTAACCGAAAACTCACGCTGGATTTATGTTAACACAACCATAGACACCAGCAACGAAAGCGCCAAAACGGCCCTCAACAATCTTTACGCAAATATTTACCCGCACATAGCACAGTGGGATTATGAACTGAAAAAGAAATTAATTGCTTCCCCCTTTACAACCGAGCTTGTTGAGGAAGACAAATCCTATTTTACCTTCATCAGGCGCACCAAAACTGAAATTGGGATTTTCAGGCCCGAGAACATTGCCCTTAGCAGCGAACTGAATATGCTGCAAAGCAAATTCGATGAAATTTCAGGGGCGCAAAGTATTGAACACGAAGGCAATGAGTTAACATTTCAGCAGGCCTCGGTTTATTTAAAAGAAACCGACCGTGCCCTGCGCAAAGAAATATTTGAAAAAATGGCAGCCCGCAGGCTACAGGATGTTGAAGCACTTGATGAGTTGCTTACCACCCTTATAAAAATACGCCATCAAATAGCGCTTAATGCAGGCTATAATAACTACATAGATTACCGCTTTGCCGAACTGGGCCGCTTTGACTACACCCCTGATGATTGCAGGCAGTTTCACCAATCGGTAAAAGAAGTGGTAATGCCTGTGGTAAATAAAATTTTTGAGCGGCGCCTGCAAGAAATGAAGCTGGATGTGGCCCGCCTGTGGGACCTTGAGGTTGATGCCAGCGGAAAAGCCCCGTTAGTACCATTCAAAACAACCGAGGAACTGGTACAAAAAACAATAGCCTGTTTCAGGCAGCTTGACCCGTACTTTGCCGAGCGCATTGAAATAATGAACTCGCTGAACTACCTGGACCTCGGCTCACGCCTTAACAAAGGAACGGGTGGCTATAATATGCCCATGCCCGAAATTGGCGTTCCTTTTATTTTTATGAATGCCGCCAACTCGGAACAAGATGTTATAACTATGACACATGAGGGGGGCCACGCCATTCATACTTTTCTGGCACACGAACTGGAATTGAACCCTTTTAAAGATGTAACTTCTGAAATTGCCGAGGTTGCCTCTATGGGCATGGAACTGATTAGCATGCAATACTGGAATATATTTTATGCTAACCCCGATGATTTAACCCGTGCCAAACGCAACCACCTACAGTACATTATTAACCTGCTGTCCCGCGTTTGCCTTGGCGACAGCTTTCAGTTCTGGCTTTACAGCAACCCTAACCATACAGTGGAAGAAAGGCGCAAAAAGTGGCTGGAGCTAAACATTACTTATTCACCAAAGGGTGTAGACTGGTCGGGCTATGAACCCCTTGCTGAAACCGGCTACCAGCGCATACTGCATTTTTACATCGTGCCTTTTTATTATATCGAATATGCCTTTGCACAGTTAGGCGCTATTGCCTTGTTGCGCAATTATAAACAGGATGCTGCCAAAACGGTGGAAGACTATAAAAAGGCGCTCAGCCTGGGTTACACCCGCACAATACCAGAGTTTTACGAAACCGCCGGGGCTAAATTCGATTTTTCAAAAGGTTACATTGCACAATTAATGGCGTTTCTTGAAGGGGAACTGGCCAAACTGTAATACGCTGAAAGCTTGTTAAAACCTGGGGCAGAAAACTTTTTTGCCGTTAAACTCACGCGTAAAGCTTCCAACATGTACTATTGAAAGTTCCGGGCCACCATTGGCTTTTCCCGGCAAAAACAGTTTAGAAAAAGTAACATCGTAACTAAGCAGCAGCCTGGTGGTCCTGAACTGGTACCCAATAAGCGGGGCAAGTGCGTCTTTAATACGGTAATAGGCGCCTATATATAACACATTATCGGCGCCAGCTTTTTTTATGCTATAAAACCCATAACCCACCATAGCCCCCAACATTATCTCAGAGGCCTTTTTTTCGTAGCCGTAATAAGCATTGGCATTTACGGTTAGCCTTTCGTTAATGGTGTATTGCATGCCCGCACTAACCTGGTACCTGAAACCAAGCCGTTCGGCATCATTATAAAAAGCATCCTTCGGACGGTTTATATGCAGCATCGAAAAACCAACATCCAGTTTTGCCTTATCGGTTACCTGGGCGCCTACATTAAGCCCGGCGCCTAAATCAAACATGCCAAAGCTTTGACGTTGAAAATTTTCGTTGGAATTAACTGCGCGGTCAAAACCCATATCGGCCACCCACTGGTCGTTAAAATAAAATTTTGAAAAGTCAACCGAGCGGATAATATAGCTTGCCTGCACCCCTACTGAAAGTATGTAACGCATATCCTTATCAAAAGCCTGGTGATAAGCATAACTGGCGCTAAAGCGGCGATAAGTGAGTATACCATCGCCGGCCTCATCGTTCAAAAAATTAAGGCCTATGCCCATCCAGCCCGATTTGATTTTCTTTTCACCGAAAGAAAAATCAACATAAGGTGTTTCTGTATGATAATTATATACCGATGAATTGATGGCCCAGGGCCATTGCGCTTTAAAGTTAAAGCCTATGCGGTAGTTACCGTTAAAATAACCGGTTTGCGCCGGGTTAAGTATTAAGGGGTTGGTAAAAAACTGCGAAAAATGAATATCCTGTGCTTTAACATAAGGAATAGCAGCAAACAGCAAAAGCACCAGCACAAAGCATTTGTTGCTTTGCCTGAAATTTGCCTTTTTGAACTGTTTCATTTTATAACGCCCGATGTTTGCTATTTCAATAAAGTAATATTTCCTTTTAACGGAATTACCTGGCCGTTAACCATAGTTGCCTCCACAGTATAAGTGTACACCTCCACTTCCTGCAATACCCCTTTGTAAGTTCCATCCCAACCCACATTCTTGTCATGTGTTTCAAATACTTTTTCGCCCCAGCGATTAAAAATCCTGAAGGTAATAGCCACTATGCCGCTCCCTTCTACTTTCACCACATCGTTCACGCCATCGCCGTTAGGCGTAAAAGCATTGGGCACACCAATTAAAGCGCTGAAACTGATATACAGATTACGGCAAAAAGTATCGGCACACTCAACATTCGATGCCACTATACATACATTCATAGTGCCCAGTGTTTCGTAGCTGTGCACAGGGTCAGCCTCATCCAGCGCCGTATCGCCATCGCCAAAATTCCACAAAAGGTGGTCGTAGTAAATACTGTTTTCGGTAAAGGTAACCGGGTGGTCAAACCTGAAAGTATCGGCATTTACCAAAAAACCCGCTACCGGTTGCTGGTACACAGTTACCTGGTGTGTAACGGTATCGCGCAGTTCGCAGGTAGACGAGTCAATTACAATCAACTGCACTGTAAAATTACCGGCCTGCGTGTAAACGTGTGTTGGCGAGTAAAGGCTTGAAAGGGAATTATCGCCAAAATTCCAGCTATAATAAGCACTGGGGTTGCTTTGGTTGGCAAACTGCAACACCGAGCCCCGGCAAACATCGGGCGAGGTAAAACCCACCACCCCGTTTGGCAACATGGTTACCTGCTGCGAAACAGTATCGGAGGGGTGGCAACGGTTAGTATCGGTGGCTATGAGGGTAATTGTATAAGTGCCCGGCAGGTTGTAAACATGCCCGGTATCAAACACGCTGGAGGATGTGCCATCGCCGAAAGTCCAGAGGTATT
>DASZPC010000347.1:0-1893 GCA_035550455.1 Chitinophagales bacterium
AAGATGCACAGGGCATAGCTGTAACCAGCTACCAGGGCGGGCACAACGAGTTTTTTAAATACATGTACGACCTGCTGAAAGCACGCGGTTGCGGGCATATTAAAATTTTCGGCGGCGGCGGCGGCACTATCTTACCAAGTGAAATAAAGGAACTGGAAGCGTACGGCATTGCCCGCATTTATTCGCCAGATGATGGGCGCAAAATGGGGTTGGAGGGCATGATTGGCGATGTGATAAAGCAGCTTTCAGGCACTTCGAAAAAGAAGGAAAAACTGAATGGCGAATTAAGACACCTGAACCCTAAAGACTGGAAAACCATTGCCCGCGTAATTACTTTGGCAGAAGGCGGAGAAAAGCTTCCGCTTACCCCGGCTAAAAAGTACGAGGGGGTGGTATTAGGGATTACAGGCGTGGGCGGGGCAGGCAAATCGTCGGTTACCGATGAAATTGTGCGGAGGTTTTTGCTCAATTTTAAAGATAAAACGATAGCTGTAATTTCCGTTGACCCCTCCAAGAAAAAAACCGGTGGGGCGTTGCTCGGCGACCGCATCAGGATGAATTCGATTTTTAACCCGCGGGCTTACATGCGCTCATTGGCTACCCGTGAAAGCGATAAAGCTTTAAGTGAGCATGTGCAGGACGCCATTGATGTTTGCAAAGCGGCCCATTTTGATTTGATTATATTGGAAAGTGCCGGTGTGGGCCAAAGCGATGCCTCCATTTTAGATTACTGCGATGTATCGTTATATGTAATGACACCCGAGTACGGCGCTGCCTCGCAACTGGAGAAAATAAACATGCTCGATTACGCCGATGTAATTGCCATCAACAAATTTGACAAAGCAGGCGCACTCGATGCCCTACAGGATGTGCGCAAGCAATATAAACGCAACCACAATAAATTTACGGCAAAGGATGATGAACTACCCATTGTAGGCACTATCGCTTCGCAGTTTAACGATGCCGGTGTAAACCATTTGTTTGAAGTATTGATGAATAAGATACAGGAGAAAACAAAGGTGCAGTTTCATGTAAAACATACCCCGGCAAAAAACACGGCTACTAAATCGCAAATTATTCCACCGGCGAGGGTGCGGTATTTGGCTGAGATTGCCGAAAGCAATGAGGGCTACGATGAATGGGTGAATGAGCAATGCCAGGTGGCGTCTAAACTTTACAAATTATACGGGGCCAGTGCCGAGCTAAAAGATAATGGCGAACTGAAAACGTTGATTGCCCATTACGAAAAGCAATTACACCCTGAATGCAAAAAGCTGCTTGATAACTGGCATGAGTTAAAGAAAAAATACAGTGGCGAAACCTTTGCCTTCCAGGTGCGCGATAAAGTAATACAGCTGCCCTTTGTGTACAAAAGCCTTTCGGGTACTGCGGTGCGCAAGGTGTATTTGCCTAAATACAGCGATTGGGGCGATATTTTAAAGTGGCAGTTACAGGAAAATGTGCCCGGCGAATTTCCATACACAGCCGGTGTGTTCCAGTTAAAGCGCGAGGGCGAAGACCCCACCCGTATGTTTGCCGGTGAGGGGGGCCCTGAGCGTACTAACAAGCGTTTTCATTATGTGTCGATCGACCAACCGGCTAAACGATTGTCAACGGCTTTTGATTCGGTAACACTGTATGGCCACGACCCCGACCACCGGCCTGATATTTACGGCAAGGTGGGCAATAGCGGCGTTAGCATAGCCACCGTTGACGATGCCAAAAAGCTATACAGCGGCTTTGATTTATGCGACCCGAAAACTTCGGTAAGCATGACCATCAATGGCCCGGCCCCCATGATACTTGCCTTTTTTATGAATGCTGCCATTGACCATGAATGTGAAAAATATATTAGGGAGCATAAGTTAGAGAAAGAGGTAGAAGCAAAATTGA
>DASZPC010000348.1:0-1833 GCA_035550455.1 Chitinophagales bacterium
GGTCAATTTCAAAAAGCTTGTTCAATAACGCCGGGAATAAAGCATCATCTTTCGATGAAAGTTTTATCTGCATCCTGCAACCGGCCATATAGCAACACAGAAAATCGTGAAAGCCCACCAGCGGAATGTTACCGGCAAAAATAAGTCCGATGGTTTTATCAACCGGGTGCAGGCTATAGGCCGATAACCATTTTTCCAGTTTGGCAGGCGCCAGCATTTCGTTGGCAATAGCATTAAGCGAATACCCCACAAACCGGGGTACAAACCAGGGGTTTGCACTTTCGGCACGGGCCGATAGCCCGGCTATTACATCGTTATTTGCCAACATTTCGCCAAGCTGCCCCAGGTGCTTTATTCTTTCGTTTTCCATAACCTAAAATTGGCCTTTACCGCCCTTGTCTAAATTTCGAGGCACGAATTTATAATTGTTCTTTTTTGTTGAAAGAAACAACATAAATACATAGAATAAACCTGTTGTTTAGCGTTTATAATAATTACATGAAAAAGAATATTGCTGTTATAACGGGCGGCAGTGCCCACGAGGTGGGCATTTCGGTTAAAAGCGCGGGTGTGGTTAGCCGTAACCTTGACAAGGATAAATACAATGTTTTTAAAGTAGTTATTGAGGGCAATACCTGGTATGTGGAACGCGATAACCCGGTAAAACTGTTGATTGATAAAAACGATTTCAGCTTTAGTGTTGAAGGACATAAAATAACCTTCGACTGTGTTTTTATTTCCATACACGGCACCCCCGCCGAAGACGGCAAACTACAGGGCTACTTTGATATGCTGAACATACCCTATACCGCCTGTGGGGTGTTACAGGCCGCCCTGACCTTTGATAAATTCCGTTGCAAGGAATACCTGGCGCCATTTGGGGTAAAAACTGCCAAAGCGCTTTATTTCAGCAAGTACGATTTTAATCCTGAACGCCTGGGCAACCAGTTTGATATTTCGTTTCCGGTGTTTGTGAAACCCAATAAAAATGGGTCGAGCTACGGGGTAGCCAAGGTTACCAACCCCGAGGATATGGCTGCTGCCCTGCGCCAGGCCTTTGAATACGATGATGAGGTAATTGTGGAAGAATTTTTAGAGGGCACCGAAGTAACTAACGGCGTTATAACCAAAGATGGAAAAGTAATGGCCCTGCCTATTACTGAAATACGCAGCAAAAACGCCTTTTTTGATTACAAGGCGAAATATGAGGGCGAATCCAAAGAAATAACACCAGCGGAAATAAGCCCTGAGCTAACCCGAAAAATACAGGAGACCTCGGCATTTATTTATAAAAAACTGGGCTTTAAAGGGCTTTGCCGTATTGATTACATTATTAAAAACGGCGAGCATTATATGCTGGAGGTAAACTCGATACCCGGGCTGAGCGAAGAAAGCATTATACCCCAGCAGGCCCGTGTGGCGGGCATTAGCCTGCCCGATTTGTTTTCTATAACCATTGAAGAAGCACTGGCAGCGGCAGGTAAGCAGTAATTTTTATTTTCGCAACAACAATTAAAGCCTTGCTAAAAAAGTATCTGACCAAAGCATTGTTATACAACATCCTGATAGCCGTTGGGATTATTATTGTATTGCTGCTGGTTGTGCAGTCGGGGCTTCAGTCGTACACCCGCCACGGCGAAAGCATAACGGTGCCCGATTTGCGGGGCATGACCTTTGAGCAGGTAAAAACAACGCTGGGCGGCAAAAACCTGGAATGGGAAATAATGGACTCGGTATATGATATGGGCAAACCGCCTTTATCCATAGTAGACCAAAACCCCAAAGCCAACTCGAAAGTTAAAGAAGGGCGCACCATTTATATTACCATTAATG
>DASZPC010000349.1:0-2252 GCA_035550455.1 Chitinophagales bacterium
TGTCATCTAGCATTGTCCCTACTAAAATTTTGCCGGTAAGTTTAAACTTAGGGCTAAACTTATATTGAAGAAAAAGATTGCCACCCACTGTTTGCCGGGTGCCATCATAATCTTTCAACTCGAAGCGGTTGGCTGCCTGGTTAAAGTTACTGCCATAGGCCAGCAAATAGGCCTGCGCACCATAATATCTGCCATAATAGGAGGTACTTATGGCGTAACTAAACTTTTTATTCTTCGATACATCGGCCCATGAAAAGTGCAGGTTGCCTGAAGGCTTAAGTGTTAAAGCGCTCATGCCACCGGCCAATGAAACTTCAAGCGAACGCCTGTCCACCTCATACTTGGTTTTGAAATTGATGGCCCCGCCTACATTATCTCCATCCATATCGGGGGTAACAGTGCGTGTAACTTCAATATAATCAACAAGGTCGGCTGGCAATACTTCAAATTCAAAGGTACGGGTAAAATTTTCTTCGTCTGCAACGGGTAAACGATTGCCATTTACCAGGGTGGCCGTCCAATCAAGCGGGGTGCCGCGAAGGGAAATATACGCCCCTTCGCCTTTATCGTATTGCACCGCTGCACCTGCTACACGTTTTAGAGCTTCAGCGCCGTTGTGGTCAGGGTATTTGGCAATATTTTCTGCGGATATAACGGTTATCAGTTTTTCCGAGTTTTTGGTAATGTTTATGGCCTTAGCCTCACCACCCTGTTTTAATGACGAAGTGATAACCACCTCGCCCATTTGTTCTTGCTTCTCCTTAAGTGTTACAGGTTGTAGTTGTATCTTCTTTTCGCTGCCAATAGTTACATTAATGGTGTCAGGTGTCAGCCCCAGGTAAACCAATGCAATCTTTTGGGCCCCGGCTGGGATATTCAACAACGTATAGCTACCATCTATATCGGTAATGGCTCCATTGGTAGTATTTAAAACGTGTATCGAGGCCCCTTGAAGGGGTTTGCCTTGTTCATCTAACACACGGCCTGTAACCTGGTTAATTTGGGCATTAGTGAATAGAAAAATCAATAGCAATGCTACAAGTGCAGCCGCGTGTTTCATAAAGCCCGCAAAATTGCCAATGAGTTATTAAGAAATGCTTAAACCCACCTTTGGTAAATGTTAACAATGCGGTAATATAAAACACATTGTTTTATCCGCCTATCATTACTGTAAAGCAACCTAAAAGAATGGCGCCGCCGTGTGCGGTGGAATCACCCATACGCAGGGCCGGTTTACCGCCAATCAGTACAGTTGATGAGCCTTTTATGGCGCTATCTGGCGGGCCCACGCAAGTGCACATATCGCCCATAACAGCCGCCGGCATGCCGCCAATTAATACCTGGGGTACGCCCGGGCCTAAAATTGGCCCACCCACATGCGGAATAGGGATTAATGCAGGTGTTTGCATGGGGCATTGGTGGAAATCAGTTAAGCGTGCTGCAGGAGGCATTTATTTAAATTTATCTATTACCAATGCTTTAACATCGTCAAACTTAAAAACAGCATCCGATTTTTTTGAGTATTTCTTCATCCTATCTTCAATCAGTTTCTTCTGCTCGGGGCTAAAGGTGTGTATCTTAAGGTCGTTTACAATAGTATACCCAATAACCTCCTGCATAATTTGCCGATGTTCCAGGGGCATTGCCAAAATCTGTTTTAAATCAAGGGCCATAGTTTAGGCTTAAAATTGCTATTAAATATCCTGTAGCACTCAACAGGTTAGTCTTTCTCGAATAACCCCTTTTTATGTTGCTTAATTTCTATCTCGGTTACACAGCCTGCTGCATCATACTTCAGTTTTACTTCATCTATTTTTGTCTTTTTATCCAAAGACATGCAGTAATCCATAAAAGGCTTTTGCTTTTTGGTTGATTTTTCAATGAAATCTACGGGCATGTTCAAATGCCCGCATAATACTGTACCAAAAATACCTGCATTACTCTTGCCCCTGATTACCTGGTAAAGCATATTCTTGAAGGTGGCTTCGTCCACTTTGGGTTTACCCGCCCCCCCTCCTGAACCGGAGGCCACTGCCGCTACATCAACGTCTAACGATGCTTTGGCCTTGCCATTAATAGTTACGTAAACAGTTTGTTTGCCGGGTTTAGTAAAGCTATAAGTAATTTCAGAGGCTGTGCCATCTACCTGTCCGCTTTCGGTAGATGTCCATTGCCAGCTTGAGCCTTTACCTGAAATTTCGCTGTATTTAACCGGTTTGCCCACCACAGCAGTAGTAGGGCCATCTATCATA
>DASZPC010000350.1:0-13131 GCA_035550455.1 Chitinophagales bacterium
CCAGGTTTGGTTCCTTACGGCGTTCCGTTGGTTGTCGGTTACAGGTTGCCCCTGTAGTTGTTCCTCCAGGTTTTTCTCGTTCTCCTCAAACTTGCGGGTAAAATCGTTGTACGATATTTTTTCGCCATTTACTTTGCCCACCCAGTCCTTGCGGCCTTTCAATACGCTAAACTGCGAGTTAGTGGCATCCATAATAAGAAAACCCACTATTGAAGCGCCAATCAGAAATATCAGCAGGCCTGAGCGCTGACGTATTTTACCTATAACTGCCATTCTATGATTTTTTAAAAAGGACGGCAAATTAAAAGGAAAAACTCCGAAAAACGAAAAGGGGCCATAAATGAGGCCTTAACCCGGCTTTAACAGCCCTGCTTTTCGGGCAGGAGGCTTTATTTCCTATATTCACGCCCCGTTAAAATTTACCGTATGCGATATTTAAGGCCCTGCCTGCTTGTGCTCGGCATTTTGGCTACTGTTTTTAGCCTTACCGCCCAAACCGAAACCACTTTTCATACCAATGGGCCCGATGATTACCGCGAGGGGCTTCATGCGTTTGTACATGCCACTATTTTTAAAGATTATAAAACAAAGCTGGAAGATGCCACTCTGCTGATACGCGATGGCAAAGTGGTTGATGTAGGCAATGGTATTGCCATACCACAAGGGGCAATGGTGCATGATATGAAGGGCAAATTTATTTACCCCTCGTTTATTGATGTTTACAGTAGCTATGGGCAGCCTGATGTAAAGAAACCCCAAAGGTCCGACGCCCCACAGATGGAATCAAACATAAAAGGGGCTTACGGCTGGAACCAGGCCATACATGCCGACTACGATGCCGTTAAAAATTTTGTGGCCGATGATAAAAAAGCCGACGAGTACCGTAAACTGGGCTTTGGCACTGTGCAAACCCTTTTGATGGATGGTATAGCCCGGGGTACAGGGGCGGTGGTTACGCTGGGCAAAGGCAGGGAAAACGAACTGGTGGTTAAAAGCGATGCCAGTGCGGGTTATTCGTTTGATAAAGGAAGCAGTACGCAAAACTATCCTGAGTCGCTAATGGGGGCAATTGCCTTGTTGCGCCAAACCTATTACGACGCCCAATGGTATAAGAACGCTACAGATAAAAAAGAATATAACCTATCGCTGGAAGCCTGGAACCAAAACCAGGATATGCCGCAAATTTTTGATGCCGGTGCAGGATGGGAAGATGTGCTGCGCGCCGATAAAGTGGGCGATGAGTTTGGGGTGCAGTACATTATTAAAACCGATGGCAAAGAATACCAGCGCATTGATGAAATAAAAAACACCGGGGCAAAAATTATTACCTCGCTTAACTTTCCGAAGGCTTTTGATGTGGAAGACCCTTATAAGGCCCGTTGGGTAAGCCTTGCCGATATGAAGGATTGGGAACTGGCCCCCACCAATAGCGCTGCACTGGCAAAAGCAGGTATTGATTTTGTGTTTACCGCTGCCGACCTTGAAAAAAAGGAAGAGTTTTTACCCAACCTGCGTAAGGCCGTTAAATACGGACTGGACTCAACCATTGCCTTAAAGGCCATTACTTATGCCCCTGCCGCCTTTTTAAATATTACCGATAAAGTAGGCTTGTTAGAGCCGGGTCGGTTGGCTAACTTTATTATTACCAGCAAGCCGTTGTTTGATGATAAATGCGAAATCAACGAAAACTGGGTACAGGGCAAACGCTATGAAATAAAAGCGTTCTCCTCTTCCGATATACGCGGCGAATACAACTTGTCACTTTCAAACAACGAAACCTATAAAATTAAGTTAAGTGGCGATGCCGCTGCCCCCAAAGGGCTGGTAGTTATAAGTGATTCGGTTAAGCAGGAGTTGACAGTAATGCATAAAGACAACGACATAACCCTTGCCTTTAACCCCGAAAAGAAGAAAGAGGAAAATAAAATATTGCTTACCGGCACTGTTAACGACAGCACCCATACCTGGCAGGGCAAAGGCCAGTTGCCATCGGGCAACTGGATTACCTGGAACGCCACCCAGGTAAAAGGCCCTGAACCCGATACCAGCAAACCCAAAAAAGATACCGTTGATTTTAGCAGGTTGGGCAAAGTGTACTATCCTTTTACAGGCTACGGAAACGAAACATTGCCTAAGGCCGAAGATGTGCTGTTTAAAAACGGCACGGTTTGGACCAACGAAAGCGACGGCGTGCTAACCAATGCCGATGTAATAATTAAGAACGGAAAAATTACCGCAGTAGGCAAGGGTTTAAAATGTGATGAATGTACGGTTATTGATGCCACCGGCAAATATGTTACCAGCGGTATAATTGACGAGCACTCGCACATTGCTATTAGCCGGGGTGTAAATGAAGGCAGCGAGGCCAGCAGCGCCGAGGTGCGTATTGGCGATGTTATTACAGGCGAAGACATAAATATTTACCGCCAGCTAAGCGGCGGGGTTACTGCGGCGCAGTTGTTGCATGGTTCGGCAAACCCTATTGGTGGGCAAAGCGGCCTTATAAAAATGCGCTGGGGGTACGCGCCTGAAAAAATGAAGATTGAAAATGCAGCCCCCTTTATAAAGTTTGCGCTGGGCGAAAATGTAAAACAGTCTAATTGGGGCGAAAAATGGGATATCCGTTATCCGCAAACGCGCATGGGGGTTGAGCAAACCTACTACAACTACTTTACCAAAGCGCGCGAGTATGGCGATGCCTGGGCAAAATACAATGCGCTAAAGGCCAAACAACGCGTACCCATGCCCCGCCGCGATTTAGAGCTTGACGCCCTGCTTGAAATACTGAATGGCAAACGGTTTATTACCTGCCACAGCTATGTGCAAAGCGAAATAAATATGCTGCTGCATGTGGCCGATACCTTCGGGTTTAAAATGAACACCTTTACGCATATACTGGAAGGCTATAAAGTGGCCGATAAAATGAAAGCCCATGGCGTTTATGCCTCCACCTTTGCCGATTGGTGGGCGTATAAATACGAGGTTATTGATGCTATACCCTATAATGCAGCCATACTTACCAAAGTGGGGGTTACCACTGCTGTAAACTCAGATGATGCAGAAATGGCACGCAGGCTAAACCAGGAGGCCGCCAAGACTATTAAATACGGCGGAATGACGGAAGAACAGGCCTGGAAAATGTGTACTTTAAACCCGGCTATTATGCTGCACCTCGATGCGCACATGGGCAGCATTAAGGCAGGCAAAGATGCCGATATAGTGGTTTGGAATACCGACCCGCTTTCGATATACGCCCGGGTGGAAGAAACCTTTGTAGATGGCATTAGGTTTTATGATAGTGCCCGCGATGCACAAAAGCGCGATGCCATACAAAAAGAACGTGCCCGCCTGATACAAAAACTGCTGGAAGCTAAAAAAGGCGGCGCCCCAACCCAGGAGCCTAAGCCTAAAGGCAGTTTTGAGTATAATGTGGGCGATGAGCAATAACTTGATTAATTTTATGTAAAACACAAACTATGGATATTGTCAAAACGAGAGAACAACTGAAGATGCTAATAGATGAGAGTAGTAACGAGGATATGTTAAATGAAGTGAGGAGCATATTAGAGCTTGCTGCGGGTGGGCCTTATGGCCTTACAGACGAACAAAAGAATGAACTGGAAATCCTTGAGCAAAAACAAGAGGCCGGGCAAATGAGGGAGTATAGCTGGGAAGAGGTAAAGCAGGAACTGATAACTAAGCTGAAAAAATGAAATACAGCCTTGTTATTCTTGAAAGCGCACATGCAGATATTGCCGATGCTTTTGATTGGTACAACATGCAAAGCGAATTTGCTGCGGCATATTTGATTGAAAAACTGGAAGAAGCATTTATAAGGATTTCTGAAACCCTGTTTATTTACCAGAAGGTACACCGTAGTTTCAGGCAGGTGGTATTAAAGCCTTTTCCTTAAGTATTGATATATAAAATAGCAGGAGGTAAAATAACGGTTTTTTAAGTTGTGGCATACCAGCCGTAACCCTCAAAATAAATTCAAATAAAAAAATAGCAGGAAGTATGTCGAAAGCAATAATTACCGGTCTTATTTTTTATCTCGCAACTACATTTAATTTGTTGAATGCACAATCACCCGATGTACCCACCCCTGCCCCGGCACAAAAAGGCAGGATATACCTTACCAACGCTACTATCCACTTAGGCAACGGGCAGGTAATGGAAAACGGTACTATTGGTTTTGAAAACGGCAAAATAGTTTTCCTCGAAAAGAACATCAATTTCAAAACCGACCAAACCGGAAAAATTATTGATTGCACCGGCAAGCATATCTACCCGGGTATTATTGCCATGAATACCATTTTGGGCCTTTCGGAAATTGAAGCAGTGCGCGCTACTAACGATTATGCCGAGACCGGCGCATATAACCCCGATGTGCGTGCTATAGTAGCCTATAATACCGATAGCCGTGTTACGCCAACCGTGCGCAGCAACGGGGTTTTATATGCGCAGATAATGCCGCAGGAGGGCTGGGTTTCAGGCACCAGTGCCGTGGTAAACCTTGATGCCTGGAATTGGGAAGATGCTGCCGTAAAAACCGCCGATGGGGTGGTAATGTCTTGGCCTACTATGTTTTATTTTAAGGGCTGGTGGGCCGAACCGCAGGGTATTCAGCCAAACAAAGATTATGACAAGCAGGTGGCTGATTTGAAAGAATTTCTCAAAGAGGCTAAAAGTTATTGTGAAGAGCCAACACACGAAAAAGCAAACCTGCGTTTTGAATCAATGCGTGGTGTTTTTAATAAAACCGAAAACCTGTATGTACGGGTTGACCACATAAAGGAAATAGAACACGCCATTGCTTTTGCCGAAGAACTGGGTGTAAAAATAGTATTGGTGGGGGCAAAAGAATCGTACATGATTGCCGATGAACTGGCGCAGAAAAAAATACCGGTGATATTGGATAAATGCCATGAAGTGCCTATGTACGAAGACGAAGATGTACAGCAGCCCTATAAAACACCGGCAATTATGCAGAAGGCAGGCGTGTTGTACTGTATAGGCATTAGCGAAGGTTTTTGGCAGGAGCGCAACCTTATGTTTGAAGCAGGCACTGCCGCTGCTTATGGCTTAACTAAAGAAGAGGCACTGGAAGCTATTACCTTAAACCCGGCAAAAATACTGGGCATATCAGATAGTATTGGTACGCTTGAAAAAGGTATGGTGGCCTCGCTGATAGTTTCAGGCGGAGATGTGCTGGATATGAAAACATCAAACATTGAATACGCTTTTATTGACGGCCGGCAAATAGACCTTAACAACAAACAAAAAGCCTTGTACGAAAAGTTTGCGAAGAAATACGGAGTGTATTGATGGCCGGGAGGCTGATTTTTTCTTACTAATTTCGTGCTAACAAGAAAAAATTATGCTTTTGTCATTTAAGCAAGAGTTAGCGGATACTTTAAAACAATTCCCAATTAAGCGCGCTGCCCTTTTTGGCTCAATGGCCAGAGGGGAGGAAACGGCATACAGCGATATTGATATTTTAGTAGAGCCTGAAACATCGCTGACTATTTTTGACATATTGCGAATGGAAAGCGTACTGGAGCAAAAGTTTTTGCGAAAAATAGATATAGTGGAATTCGCAGCCATTAAGCATTCCATCAAAGATACGGTCCTCAATCAAATGGTAGAATTAATATGAAGGTTAGGGACGACAAGGTGTATCTATTGGATATTCTTGATTCAATTGAAATTATTGAAAAATACACCGCTGAGGTTAGCCTTGAGGAGTTTGAAAAAAATTTCATGCTTCAGGATGCTGTAATCAGGCGGTTTGAAGTAATTGGAGAGGCCGCCACTAAAATTTCTGATGCTTTTAAAAAAGGCAACCCCGAAGTGGAATGGAGGCTTATTAGCGGCATGAGAAACAAACTTATACATGAATATTTAGGTATTTCTGTAATTACAATATATAATACTGTGTATAAAGACTTGCCGGTGCTAAAGCAAAAGATAAAACCCTTTGTTTGAGAGGTTTTTCAATTACAATAGCTTTTTCATTTTTGCTTTAAAGTAAAGTAATGCTGGTATATGGGCAAGGCCAAGATGTTTAAAATACGAAGTATTGATGCGTTTGAAAATGTGTTTCAAAACGAACACTTTACCCGCCCGGTTTTGAAGGACAGTGCCGGTAATGAGCGCGAATTGAGGGGCCGGTGGCGGGAGGGGGTTTTTAAAAACAACAACCCGGTTGTTTTAGAGCTGGCCTGTGGCAAAGGCGATTATGCCATAGCCCTTGCGCGAAAATACCCCCAGAAAAATTTTATTGGTATTGACATAAAAGGCGCGCGCATATACACCGGCGCTAAAAATGCTATGGAGGCAGGGCTTGCCAACCTGGCCTTTGCCCGGCTCCGCATTGAAAACATCACCAATTTTTTTGCGCCCAGCGAGGTAGATGAAATATGGATTACATTTCCCGACCCTTTTCCTAAAAAGGGAGATGCAAAGCGCAGGTTAAGCGCCCACGGGTTTTTAGAGCGCTACCGGCAAATTGCCAAACCGGGGGCTGTTGTTCATTTTAAAACCGATGATTTGCCTTTGTTCAGGTTTACCAGGGAAAGTGTGGAATCGTTTGGCTTAAAGCTGAATTATTACAAAGAAGATATTTACTCGGCCCCTTTAGATTTTGAAGAACTTGAAATCAAAACCTACTATGAGCGCAAACACCTTGAAGACGGGCGCACCATTAATTATCTTGCGTTTACCTTATAAGCCTGTATGAAAAAGAACGTGAAGAAAAAAGCAGCAAAAAAAGCGCCGGCGCCGGTGGCAGAAAAGCCAGCTAAAGACTATACCTTTTTTGAGAACGTGTACGATGTGGTGCGGCTTATACCTAAAGGCCGGGTTACCAGCTATGGCGCCATTGCCAAATACCTGGGTACGGGCCGCTCGGCGCGTATGGTGGGTTATGCCATGAACATGTCGGGTAACCAGGTACCGCCCGTACCAGCGTACAGGGTGCTTAACCGCAATGGCCAGCTTACCGGCCAGCACCATTTTGGCAAGCCCGGGTTAATGAAACAACTGCTTGAAAAAGAGGGTATTAAGGTGAAGAAGGATGCGGTGGTTGATTTTGAAAAGCTCTTTTGGGACCCCTTTGATAACCTAATAATCTGAAAGAAATAAACTTTCAGAAACCTTGACTTCTGCTAAATATCTCGTAATTTGTGCCTGAAGCAAATTGTGTGAGATGAGGAAAAATGTACTATTGCCCCTTTTATTGATTTGCGTATTGGTGATAGCTGTTTTCTTTGCTCATTCAGAAGGAAATTCCTTGAAACCGGCTCCGGCTTTAGCCCCCTATGCACCTATTGACGGCGGTGCTTTTTTATTGCTGGCAGCTATGCTTATTTATGGCGGAAAGGTGTTGTACCGTAAAAATTAAAACTGTACAGCAGGTTATACGGCCCCCGTTTACCTTCCTTTGAATTGAGGTTTTCGTTTTTCTACAAAAGCAGTTACGCCTTCTACGTAGTCATCGCTTTTGCCGGCCATTTCCTGGCAATAGGCTTCGTATTGCAGCATTTCGTTCAGGTTGGCAGTGTAGGCTTTGTTCAGCATTTTCTTAATCATAGCATAGGCTTTGGTAGGGCCGGTGGCGTAACGGTTGGCCAATTCATCGGTGGCGGTGTCCAGCTCCTCAACCGGTACAACTTTGTATATAATACCCATATCTTTTGCCTCGGCGGCGCTTACTTTGCTGGCAAGGGTTATTAATTCAAAAGCCTTGTTATAGCCTACCAGGCGCGGCAAAAAGAAAGAAGAGCCCGAATCGGGCACCAGGCCCACATTGGCAAAAACTTCAATCAGCGATGCGTTTTCAGCAGCCACTACAATATCGCAGGCCAAAGCCAGCGAAGCACCGGCGCCGGCTGCCACTCCGTTTAAGCGGCAAATAACCGGTTTGGCCATGTCGCGTATAGCCATTATCATGGGGTTATAACGGCGGTAAACCGAATCGCTTAAACTGCGCACCCCGGTTTGCCCTTTAATATCTTTTAAATCCTGCCCCGAGCAAAAAGCCTTTCCCGACCCCGAAATAATAGCTACACGAACGGACCCCTCCTTGCCCGCTTTTTTAAGGGCATCAATAAACTCGGCGCTCATTTCCTCATTAAATGAATTAAAAACATCGGGCCGGTTAAGCGTAATGCGGCAAATGCCGTTTTCGGTGGTGTAAAGAATGGTATTATACATACGGTTTATACTTTAACTGATAATCCTTGAAACAAACGTGAAAGCTATAAATTGCCCAGTAAAGCCCACAATGTAGCCAATGAAAACCTCGCGCTGGGTGCCGCCTTTTAAAATTAATTGCGCGGTGCCCATTAAACCGGCAACCAGCAAAAATGCCAGCAATATCAGCCGCAGGTCGAAGGGCGAGTAGCGTATAATTATAAGCAAAAGGCCCACCAGGCTGCCCGCTGCCAGTGTATGCAGGCTTACCTTTGTACTGATATTTAAAAAGAAGGTAATAAACACAGATATGCACGCCCCGGCCATCATTAAAAAAATAAGTTGGTCGGTTGGTACCCGCATGTTTAAATTGGGCTTAAACATCCAGGTGGCCCACAGGTAAAAAGTGCTTACTGCCACAAGCGGTATAATCCGTTCCTTGGTGCTTTCCATTTTAAGGCTGCTTATCATTTCAAGCTGGCGCATCATTAAAACCCAAACCGCCGGAAAAACAAACGTAAGCATGAATATGATAACCAGCCAAACCACATGCAGCTTCTGCTCAAACGGCCCATAAATACCCGGGTTGGCCAAAATGAGCAACAGGGTGCCATATGTAGGAAATAAAAGCGGGTGGAAAATAACCGAGGTGAGGCGGGCAATAAATTTCATAGGGCAAATATAGGTTTTGGGGCATGGTTTTCTTAAAAAGGATTCAATTGGGTAAGCGGGGGCTGAGTTATGCACATGGCTCAATACAAAACAAGAAAAGCATAATTTCGGACGATAATTATATTTGCCCAACTAAAAGCCAAGTAATGAAGTTCATCGTTTCTACAACCACCTTGCTCAAAGGGCTGCAAACCATAAGCGGCGTTATTAATTCCAATTCGGTACTGCCAATACTCGAAGATTTTTTGTTTGAGATTAAAGGGGGCAAGCTAACCGCTTTTGCCACTGATTTGGAAACCTCTATGAGCACCGAGGTTAAAGTGGAAGCGAAAGACAGCGGCAAGATAGCCATACCGGCTAAAATTTTGCTTGATACGCTTAAAACCCTGCCCGAACAGCCGCTTACTTTTAAGGTGGATGAAAAAACCTTTGGGGTGGAAATTACCTCGGAAACCGGGCGGTATAAACTAAGCGGCGAAAACCCGGATGATTTTCCGAAAATACCACAGCCCGAAGCGGTAACCGAGGTAAACATACCATCGTCGGCACTTGGCAACGCTATTGCCAAAACGCTTTTTGCGGTTAGTAATGACGACCTGCGCCCGGCTATGACCGGTGTGCTTTTCCAGGTTTCTTCCGAAGGGGTAACTTTTGTTTCAACCGATGCACACAAGCTGGTTAAGCTAAACCGTACCGATGTTAAAGCGGCCAAGTCGGCCCAGTTTATTGTGCCTAAAAAAGCCCTGGGGCTGTTAAAGGGCGCATTACCGGTAGGCGAGGCTGGCGTTAACGTTTCGTACAACAAATCGAATGCGTTTTTTGCTTTTGAAAACACCAATCTTATTTGTCGCTTAATTGATGCTACTTACCCCGATTACAACGCGGTAATACCTCAAAACAACCCGAACAGGCTGGGCATTAACCGCCTTGAATTTCAAAATGCGTTACGCCGTATTTCCATTTACTCAAACAAAACAACCTATCAGGTTATTTTGAGCATTGCCGGTAGCGAGTTGAAGATTTCGGCACAGGACCTTGACTTTAGCAACGAGGCTAATGAAAGGCTTACCTGTAGCTACGAAGGGGGCGATATGGATATTGCTTTTAATGCCCGTTTCCTGATAGAAATGTTGGGTGTGCTTGATTCAAACGATATTGAAATTGAACTTTCAACCCCCACCCGTGCGGGTATATTGAGGCCTACCGAAAAGAAGGACAACGAAGACCTGCTGATGCTGGTAATGCCAGTAATGATTAATGCATAGCCAAATAACATGCTACAGCAGGCGGCTTAAACTTGTATATGTAATGAGGCATTTTGCTTTATGTTTTTGTCTGTTGCTGTCAGCGCTTACAGCTACCAGCCAGAAAGAAATAATTGCCCGTACTACCTGGTTTATAAAGGATGGGCATTATGCCAAAGCCGACGCCTATCTCGATTCGATACTGAAGCGGAACCCCAAAAATGTTGATGCCCTTGTAATGAAAGGCAATGTTTTGCTTAACTATAGTTGGCAGCACACTTCAAAAAACTATTTCGACCTTGAAAAAGCAGAATCGGTTTTTAGTGATGCCCTTATTGACCAAAGCTTTTTTACCCCCATTATTCCTTTAGATACTTCAAAACTGATTGAGAGTATTTGGAAAAAAGCCCTGGCAATTGATTCAACCCGCCAGGATATTTTAAAAGGGCTGTGCAATTTGTATTCGCTTTCGCTGCGTATAGATGATTTAACCCAGCAGCTAAAGCGTATGAAAAAGCTGATTACAAAAAGCGATGAAAGCGCCTTTACATACGCTGAATATGCCCGTAATGTAAAAGATCGGGGCCACTTTGACGATGGCATGAAAATATATCGGGTAATAGCCGATATGTTTCCCCAACTGGCAGGCATACGCTGCGATATGGCGGGCGAATATTTTTATGCCGGTAAAAGCGAAACCGCACGCAATTATCTTGATTCCACATTAGCGAAACCGGATATTGACCAGACTTCGTTTATTAATGCGGCGGGTATTTATAGCGCACTTGGCTTTTACAACAATGCCTATATTACTTTTAACAGGTATTCAAGGCTTGATACCGTTATTGTTGACCGGTTTTATAAAGGCTTAATGATGTTTGCTTTTATGGATACCGGTTACCGCATGCAGTTGGTGGATTTTGTTAAAACAGCCACTGAAAATAATTACAGCGATGAACTTTCCGTGGCCCGGCAATTACTGCCTTTTGCCGACAGGCCTTTTACCTTTGATGATTTTATGAAACTTGCTGACGATAACGGAATACCCGATTATTATAAAGCGCCCATTTACCAGCGCGCACTTTCACAGTTTAGCGATAGTTGCCAGCCATCGGTTTTGTATGGCATTTTTGAGTGCCGTTTTAAGAATTACGATTACGCTAACCGCTACCTGCGCAAATGCGAGTTTTGTGACACTTTACTATCCGATTACCCGCTATGGGAACTTTATTATGGTTACGATTTAGCTATGCTGGGTAATAAAGAAGGGGCGCAAAAGCGCTTTAATGGCCTTTTAAATGCCATGAACGATTTTATACGTCAGGCTGCCGTTTACTTTATGGCCAAATACCTTTTACAGGATGGCAAAAAGGAAGAAGCCAATAAATTGTTTGAAAAAATTGTAGCTGAACCGGTTAAAACCAAATACGGGCAGTTGGCACAAAATTACCTGGCAGGCAAGTAGCATTTAGCTATTATGGCTACCGTTGTCTTCATCAATTTCGGTAAGGCCGCCACTTACAATAAACTTCATTACATCGCGGGCGCTTACATCGGGCATAGGCACTACCTGGTCTTTATTCACCAAATACAGGATACCCGAAAGGTTGTACGATAGCGGGGTATAAACCGCCACTTTATCGGCCACCCCCATTTCGCCCATGTCTTCCTTGGTAACAAAACCCACTTTAAACACGCCCGAACCTTTTCCCATTTCAAACATTACCGGCTGGTTAAACTTTTTCTTGTTGCTGATAAAAGCCCCAAAAAAGTCTTTTAAAGATGAATAAAGGTCTTTTACGAAGGGGGTTTTTTCAAGCAACAGGTCAATTAAATGCAAAAAGGGCTGCACAATTACCAGCGAACCTATAAAACCAATAAAGGTTATAATAGCCAGTGTAATTAACAGGCCAAACCCAAAAAAACGGAAATGGAAAATGCTTTCAAAAAGGTTGTTCAGGTGGGTATCTACCAGGCTTATGGCATATACTATTACATAAATAGTTACAAATACCGGCGCTGTAAGCAAAAGCCCCTGTAAAAAATAGGCCACTATTTTGCCTGTACCGGTTTTAAGCCATTCCTTTGTTTCGCCCACTTTGTTTTTTTGAATCCCGGCAAAAATAAAAACTTCATTTAGCTATTTTTGGCCGATGTCAAATTACCGCCCGCCCGCCTATTCGCCTCTTTCTGCCTCCACCGTCCGGTTGTTGATGTTTGTATTGCTTACCGGCATATTCAATGCCGCACATGCCGATGAAAAGCCCAAAAAGAAAAAGGAGCATTTTATTATCGAGGCCCAATATGCTGCGGGCAAGGTAATGCCTGTTTACAAAGGCTTTCCGGCTACTTCATTCTCAAATGTTGCCGAAATTCATCTGGGTTATCAAACCAATGGTAAGCAGGCCTGGAACCGCTACCTTAATTATCCGCGCCTTGGGTTTTCTCTTATTTATCAAAACCTTGGCAACAACCATGTTTTGGGCCAGCAGTTTTCAATAGTGCCCACGGTTTATTTTTCAACCGCCCGCCGGGATGATGCCAAAGTATATGCCGAAATACGCTACGGCCTTGGGCTTGCCTGCTTTAACCGGCCTTACGATTCTATATCTAACCCGCAAAATTTTGGGGCTGGCGAGCATTTTATGTGGCAGTTTACAGTAGGGGCTAACCTGCACTGGAATTTTTCCCGGTATGCCAGCCTGCAGGTAGGGGGCATTTGGTACCATGCCAGCGATGCTCATACCCAACTGCCTAATGTGGGGGTAAACAACTTTGCAGGCTACCTGGGCATATTGGTGTATCCTTTTGGCAGGTTGCCGCGCACCCACCAACGGGATACTGTAGCTATTGAAAAGAAGTGGCATGTGGGTTTTCGCTTCGGTTCGGGCTACCAGGAAAGGGGCAATGCTTTTGGCCCTATTGGCGGCCCCAAGTACCCGGTTTACACCGCTTCGGTATATGTAATGCACCG
The DNA here is from genome assembly GCA_035550455.1 of Chitinophagales bacterium. Lineage (GTDB taxonomy): Bacteria > Bacteroidota > Bacteroidia > Chitinophagales > LD1 > Bog-950. Next base: position 13,087 of record DASZPC010000350.1, read on the forward strand.
GGTAGCAAAATTCCTTTTGCTGAAGGCCGGGGCTACATACCGTTA
>DASZPC010000351.1:0-2900 GCA_035550455.1 Chitinophagales bacterium
ACTGCCATGCTTGCCAAAGACGAAGCCACCGTGCGCGGGCTGCGCGCCATTAAAAGCGCCATTATACTGGCAAAAACCGAGAAAGGCGCGGGCGGCGTGGTAACACCCGAAAAAGAAGTGCAAATGCTGCAAAAAATGGTAAAGCAGCGCAGGGATTCCATTACCGAATTTGAAAAAGCCAACCGCCAGGACCTTATTGCAAAAGAAAAAGAAGAGGTTAGCGTTATTGAAAAATACCTGCCTGCCATGATGAGCGAGGAGGAAGTGCGCGAGGTGGTTAAAAAAGCCATAGCCGATACCGGTGCTACATCGCAAAAAGAAATGGGCAAGGTAATGGGCGTGGTATCGAAACAACTGGCAGGCAAAGCCGATAACAAACTGGTTGCCGATGTGGTAAAGGGCCTTTTAACATAACCCCATGATATTTGACATCCTGTTCCTTATTTTTATTGGCCTGGGCTTTTACCAGGGCTTTAAAAACGGCATTATCTACGCCATTTTTTCGCTGCTCGGCTGGTTTTTAGGGCTGGTAGCGGCGTTAAAGTTTTCGTACCTGCTGGTAAACCTGCTGCAAGGGCTGTTGCATTTTGGGCCAAAAGTATCGGCCATAATTTCGTTTATACTGGTACTGGCGTTGGTATTGCTGCTTACCCGCTTAATAGCCTGGGGGCTTGAAAAAATACTGAAATCGTTTGCGCTGAACCTGCCTAACCAGATTATAGGCGGGATTATTTATTCGCTGATTGGCCTGTATGTGCTTTGCATTTTTGTGTGGTTCCTGAACCGGATAGAGGTTTTCCCCGATTCGCAGAAAAAAACATCGCATGTTTACCCCTACATTGCCGACCTTGCACCCCATGTAGCCGAGGTTTCGGGCAAGGTGGTACCATATTTCCGCGATACTTTCCACCAGTTCGATAACCTGTTTGGCAGTAAATAGTTTGGCCGCGTTTAACCTTTTTAGTTAAAACAGTGTCTGTACAAAATATAAAGGCTTTACATTTTATGAGGTTCCTTTCCGTACTGGTTTTAGTTTTTGCCATGAACCTTGCCTGCGCACAAATTGGCTACAATGACCCGCGCGTACTAAACCAATACCTGGTAATGCTAAAGCCCGGTATAAAAGCAGATGATTTTGTAAAGGCTTACCCATCGGTACAGGTTAACCGCTGCCTTTCTAAGCACATGAACATTTGGCTCCTTAACCGCAATACCACCACCCGCGCCGAAAGTTTTTTAGCCGGTTTACAAAAAAGCAGCGCCGTAAAAATGGCGCAGTTTAACCATCACTTAAAGCAACGTTCGGTAGTACCCAACGATTCGCTTTTTGGCCTGCAATGGAACCTGTTTAATACCGGGCAAAACGGCGGCAATGTGGGTGCCGATATTGATGCCCCTGAAGGCTGGGCAATAAACCACAACAACGTAACCGCCACCGGCGACAGTATTGTAATTGCCATTATTGACGGTACGTTCGACTTAACGCATGAGGACCTGAACTTTTTTATAAACTATGCCGAAGTGCCCAACAACGGGATTGACGACGATGGCAATGGCTACATTGACGATTACTACGGCTGGAATGTTTACGATACATCGGGCAATATTAACCTCAATGGCGGCGACCCGCACTCCATGCACGTAGCCGGTATAGCAGGGGCTATTGGCAATAATCAAAAAGGCATAGCCGGGGTGTGTTGGGGGCCCAAAATACTGCGGGTAGCAGGCGCTACAGAATTAGAATCGGAAGCAGTGGCAGCCTACGATTATGTAATTGCCATGCGCCGCGAATACAATAACAGCTTTGGTAGCCAGGGCGCTTTTGTAGTGGCTACTAATTCATCTTTTGGGGTTGATTTTGGCAACCCGGCCGATTACCCCCTTTGGTGCGCCATGTACGATTCTATGGGGGCGGTAGGTATTTTAAGTGCCACCGCCACCGCCAATAACCCTATTGATGTTGATGTTAGCCTTGACCTGCCCACCGCCTGCCCCAGCAAATGGATGGTATCAGTAACCAATACCACCAATACCGACCACCTGAACAGCGGCGCCGCCTTTGGCAAAGTAAGTATTGATATAGGCGCACCCGGTACAGGTATTTATTCAACTGTAAGGCTAAATGAATATGGCAGCAACACCGGTACATCAATGGCCTCGCCGCATATAGCGGGCGCCATTGCCTGCCTGTATGCCGCCGCCTGCCCCAAACTGATTAACGATTACAAAAGCTATTCCGATTCAATTTCGCTTTGGGTAAAAAATATGCTGTTAAGCAATGTTACCCGCCTTTCGGGCTTGTACAACAAAACCGTTACCGGTGGCAAGCTTAATTTATATCATGCTATTAATAATGTTGGCCAATACAATTGTAGCGATTGTAATTACGGCGTATCGCTCAGTTATACGCAGCCAACATGCAGTTATACCTGCAATGGCTCTGCTAAAATAACCGTAACCGGAAACAGCTACTACCTGTATAACTGGAGCAACGGCACAAGCGGTACCGATTCCATAGCCAACCTCTGCCCCGGTTATTATTCAGTAACCGTAACCGATACTTTGAACGATTGCCAGCAGATACGCGATTTTTCGATGTACAAACCCGATAGCCTCATCCTGTCATCTATTACCACCATACCGGTAATACCCGGCGATTCGGGCAATATTATTGTTTCAGCACACGAAGGCAATTATATACTCGGCTATTCGCTGGATAGTGTAAACTATCAAACCGGTTCCACCTTAATTATCAGCAGCAATGGCAACTACACTGTTTATGTAAAAAGCGAAACCGGCTGCCAGGTACAGCAAAACGTAACTGTAACCGGCATTGAAAATATTGTGTTTGATAATGATTGGAAATTATATCCCAACCCCGCGAACGATGCATTAAACAT
>DASZPC010000352.1:0-19873 GCA_035550455.1 Chitinophagales bacterium
TTGGTTATAGCTTGTTCAAGCCCTTCCAGGTGGTTTTCGCCATACTCTGCCACCAGTCTTTTAAGGCGTACCTCAAGCGGCACCTGCACTACAAACAGTGGCGCCCGGCACATGTGGTTCCAAAGGTTGAGGTCCAGAAAAACGCGGCCAATAGTTTTGCTTTCGTCTTCCAGCCAAACCGGTTTGCCGGGCTCAAAATTCAATAACTCATTTGCCAACAGGTTTTCAAAATGCTCGGTACTGGGTTGTGCCGGTTGCCCGAGCGCACCAAAAGCAGAGCCCTTGTGGTTGGCCAGTTTTTCGAGGTCGATTACCTGCTCGCCCAAATCTTTTAAGCGGTGCAGCACTTCGGTTTTGCCCGAACCGGTGTGTCCGCCAACTATAATAAAAGGATATTGCCGGTCCAGTATATCCAGCACATAATGGCGGTAAGATTTATAGCCGCCGCCCAACGTGTACACCTGGTAGCCAAACTGGCCAATAAGCCACGCCATGCTGCTGCTACGCATACCGCCACGCCAGCAATGCACAAAAACCTTATTGCTTTTTGCGTTTTCCTCTACAAAACGCACAAAGCCGCTCATCTTTTTGCCTACAATATCAAGGCCCGCATGGACGGCTTCGTTACGGCCTTTTTGCTTGTAAAGTGTGCCTACGGTTTTTCTTTCCTCATTATTAAACAAAGGCAGGTTTACAGCGTGCAAAATATGGCCGTATGCAAACTCGCCTTCTGAACGCACATCAATGGTCAATTCGCCCGATGATTGTTTTAAAAAGTCCTGTATGTTGAGTTGATTGGCCAAGGCGGAAAAATTGTTACCAGATAGTGACAACACCATATAACGAGAAATTTCTATCGCGGGTAATAATGGATATGCTGCCCTTCTTATTATAGGTAATTAATTGAGCAATAATCATTCTGTCGAATGGATCGCGGTGGTGAAAAGGAAGCGCGTTTAAGGTTATTAAATCGTCATTACCAATTTGCCAAACAGAAATGGCGTTAAGGCTTAACTGGTTAATTACATCCTTAATCCCATTTTTCAACTCAAGTTTCCCCAAGCTGTTTTTTATAGCAATTTCCCAAACCGAAACCACACTTATTACAATATCGTTGGATGAATCCTGGATTAAGGAGCGACACTTTTCCGGTAAGTCTTTGTCACCATTCAGGAAAAAGAGTAAGGTGTGCGTATCCAGGAGCAAGGTCATTCCGTGTATTCTTTAAAATCCTCCAGGGGGGCATCGAAGTCGCTATGGATAACAATAGTGCCTTTTGCGCTTCCAAACACTCTTTTTTTGCCTTTCCCCGCCGGGATTTTAGAAAGCAAAAAATCAATAAAATCCTCTACCTCATGCTTTAGGTTATCCGGAAGGGCGTTTAGCTTTTTAATTATGACCGAATCATTCATAGTATAAATTTAAGGCCTTTTAGTTAAAACAAAACTCTTGTTTTAAAACGGTTTATCCGGGAAACACATTATACATATTGCTTTACAAAGCTGTATAAATTAAAGTTTGACGAGCCCATTTTTTGTTTCAGTTCAGTCTTAAGGTTATTTATGTCAATATCCTTCATACGGTTTTTAGCAATAATGCGCAGGGCTTTTTCGGCAAGTAAAACGAGTTTCCGTTCGTTGTTTTTTTCGCCCGATGCCTGTTTTTCAATTTCCAGTAAAAGTTCTTTTACCCCCTTTGATTCAACTGCTACGGTTTTTAATACCGGTATATTTTGGCGGTTGTTTAACTGTAACTGCAATTCAATAGAATTAGCCATTGTATCGGCATCGGCACGGTCGGCCTTGTTCACCACAAAAATGTCGGCAATTTCCATTAGCCCGGCTTTCATACTTTGTATGCCATCGCCCGATTCGGGCACCAGTACCACCACCGTAGTATCGGCCAGGCCTGCAATTTCCACCTCGCTTTGGCCCACGCCTACGGTTTCAATAAAAATATAATCGAAGGGATAAGCGCGCATTACCTCGGTTACCTCTATTATCTTATCGCTTAAGCCCCCTAACGAGCCACGTGTGGCCAGTGAGCGGATAAACACATTTGGGCTATCGAAATAACTGCTCATGCGGAGCCTGTCGCCAAGCAGGGCGCCCATATTAAAAGGCGAGGAGGGGTCCACTAATATCAACCCTACTTTTTTCCCATTTTCCAATAAAAAACCCAGCACTGCGTTTAACAGCGTGCTTTTGCCGGCCCCCGGCGGCCCGGTAAAACCAATTACCGCGGTTTGGTTTGGTTTTAGCTGCTCCAGTAACTGCTCAAAACCGGGGCTTTCGTTTTCCACCAGGGTTATGCTGCGGGCAAGGGCCTTAAAATCGTTAAGCGGCAGATTATCTGGCAAGTGTTTTATGTTTGTGCACTAAAATAGGACTTGTAGTTAAAAGTGGTTTAATTCTTTGAAAAATTCAGCAGGCACCCCTTCGGCAATTAACGAAAATACCATCCAGTGGGCAGTGGTTATAAGCTGCCTGGTGGTTTTTACGGGCTTTGTTTGCTCGCGGGCTTTGGCCAGCATAGGTATGGCGGGCATGGTTGTTTCAACACTGCTTTTTTACCGGGTTGATACCCTGAAGAAATACGTAAAGCAGCCCGGGCTGATGGTTATTTCGCTTTTCTTTTTAATCGTATTTTTTTCGGGGCTTTACTCAACCGATAAAACATTATGGCTAAACTGGATAAGGATAAAAGTGCCCTACCTGGTGTTACCGCTGGCTTTTGCCCCGCTTAAAAGGTTTAGCGAAAAACAGTTTGCGGTTTTGCTAACGGGGTTTGCCCTTATTATGTTTTGCAGTGCCTTAGTGGTGTTGGGCAATTATTGCCTCCACTATGCCCAAATAACCGAGGCCTTTACCAGGGGCAGCACCATACCTATGCCCTACAGCCATATACGCTATACGCTTATGCTGGCATTCTCTTTTTTCTGTGTATTGTATTTGTTCAGCGAAGGGCTTTATGTTTTTAATGAGAAAGAAAAATGGCTACAGGCAGTATTGGCGGTGTTTGCATTTATAGCCCTGCATATACTTAGCGTACGAAGCGCTTTGCTGGCGCTTTACCTGGGTATTTTTTTTATGCTGTTGCGTTATATAGTGCTGCAAAAGCGATATGTAACGGGGCTTGTTTTATTAGTGCTATTAACCGGCACCCCTTTTGTGGCCGTTAAGTGGGTGCCCAGCCTGCATAACAAATATGCCTATATGGACTACGACCTGGGCGAATACCGGCAAGGAGTGGTGGGTCAAAACTCGGATGGGCTGAGGCTGGTTTCGATGAAGGTAGGAATAAAATTGTGGCTACAACATCCTGTTATCGGCATTGGCGCAGGCGATATAAAAACAGAAACCGGTAAAATTTACGATGCCCTGTACCCGCAAATAGAGGAAACCACCCGCCGCCTGCCCCACAACCAGTTTATATGGGTATTGGCTACTACCGGCATGATAGGCTTTGCCGGGTTTATGCTGGCGTTTATTTACCCGTTTTTTGTAAATGGTAATTACCGGTGGTGGCTGTTTGCCGTTTTTTACATGGTGGTTTTTTCTTCTTTTTTTACCGAGGACACTTTGGAGGAACAAATAGGAACGGGCTTTTATCTTATCTTTCTTTTAGTATTTATGAACTATAAGCAAGCGGATGGACCATAAGCTATCGGTTGTTATTATTACCCTTAATGAAGAGGAGAATATTGGCCGCTGTATTGATTCGGTGAAAGAGATAGCCGATGAAACAGTGGTGGTGGACTCGTTTTCGAAAGACAACACGAAAGCAATAGCTACGGCAAAAGGCGCCAGGGTGATGGAGCGTGCTTTTACCAATTATATTGACCAGAAGAATTTTGCCCAGGCGCAGGCTGCTAATGATTATGTGCTGAACATTGATGCCGATGAATGTTTAAGCACCGAACTGTTACAAAATATAATGGCGGAAAAGCAACGCGGTTTTGCAGCCGATGCGTATTCCATGAACCGGTTAAATTTTTATTGCGGCAAGCCGGTAAAAACATGCGGGTGGTACCCTGATAAAAAGCTGCGGTTGTGGAACCGGCAAAAGGTTTGCTGGACAGGGGGGGTAATACACGAAAAGCCCAACGTGCCTGCCGAGAGCCGCATATTGCATTTGCCGGGAGATTTGCTGCATTACTCTTTTCCAACAAAGGAATCGCTGATAATGCAGTGCGATAAATTTGCCGCTATGGCGGCGCTGCAACTAAAAAGCAAAGGCCGGGCATACCTTATATACAAACTTGTTTTGAGTGCGCCGTTTAAGTTTATCCGCAATTATTTTTTTAAACTGGGTTTTACCGATGGCTTGGCGGGTTTTACCATTTGCTATAACCAGGGCCGTGAAGTATTTTTAAAATATTACCGGGCACTGAAACTTAAAAACAAATAATTGCCCCTCTATGAGAGTAGCATTTGATGCAAAACGCGTTTTTAACAATGGTACCGGTCTGGGCAATTATGCGCGTGTTTTGCTTAATGCACTGATGCGCGATTATAAGGATAACGAATACCTGCTTTTTACGCCCCGGCTGAAGGATGAGTTTTTCCACCAGCTGAATGGAAGTTTTAAAACTATTTTGCCTGAAACGAAATACAGCCGGGCGTTTTCTTCGGTATGGCGATCATGGGGCATTAGCAGGGATTTGTTGCGAGAGCGGGTGAATATTTATCATGGCCTTAGCAACGAGTTGCCGTTTAATATTCACCACACCGGTATTAAAACGGTGGTAACCATCCATGACTTGATTTTTTTTAAGCATACGGAGCAGTACCCCTGGATAGACCGGCAGGTTTATAAAACCAAAACAAAATATGCGGTAAAACATGCCGATAAAATAATTGCCATAAGCCATGAAACAAAGCATGATATAATAGCCTTTTACAAAGTACCCGCCGAAAAAATTGAAGTAATTTACCCGGCGGTAGAGCCAATATTTTATAGCGGTATTATAACCCCAAATCCTGCGCCCGGGAAAAAATATTTGTTGAACGTGTCCTCTTTTTACCCGCGTAAAAACCAGCGTAACCTGGTGCTGGCTTATGCCGCTATAGCCAACAAAATTGAAGAAGAACTTTGGCTGGTGGGCGGCGAAGGCAATATGAAAGCTGAAATTGAAGCGTTAATAGAAAGCAAGAAACTAACCCGCAGGATAAAAGTTTTGACCGGTGTAAGCAACGCAGCCTTGCCAGCGTTGTACCAAAACGCCAGTGCTTTTATTTACCCGAGTGTGTTTGAGGGTTTTGGTATGCCGGTGCAGGAGGCGCTTTTTTGCGGTACACCGGTTATTGCCAGCAAGGGCGGGGCTATTGAAGAGGCAGCGGGAGGGGGTTCTGTTTTTATAGACCCGTACTCGGTGGAGGATATTGCCGGTAAGATTTTAAAAGTTACAAGCGATGCCGCCCTGCGCAAAGGCATGATTGAGGCTGGCCGCAAGCACGCCGAAACCATGAACGATAAAGCCCTTGCGGCTAATACCATGCGGGTATATCGGGGCCTTATGTAGTAGCAAAGTTTTTTCGGTAACGCGCAGCTATAAACTGCGTGAAAAGCAATAGCAACAAGGCGGTTGTAATGATAGCTGTGCCAATGTCCACCACCCGGCCTGCGGAAAGCACTACTACGCCCACAACAGCTATTACGCACAGGCGAATAACTTCGGCATAGTCGGCCCAGCGTTTATTTTGCAGCAATGCCGCGAAAAGCGAAAATTGAAAAACTGCTATTGCTGATATGATAAGATAGGCCCCTGTATTTTTTAACCCGCCCGAATAATTGATTGCCCAAAATGTGGCTGTTGCCGCTAACAGGTAATTGATAAATACGTACCCCTTTTTTTCGGGCTGTGCCGTAAAGGTTATGTGTTTCGCTTTTTTACCGGTGTTGCCGGTAACCGGCATTACAACAGGCGCACCGAAAAGAACCCGCCACTTTTTGCCCCGGCTTTCAGCACTTTTTAAAGCGTTAAAAATGGAAACATGATGATGCACATTGCACCACACGGGGTTCATGTTTTCCAGTGGTTTTGTAATGCCGTATTCCACCGGTTCAACTTCGGGCTCGAAGGAGCCGAAAAGCTTATCCCAGATAATTAAAAACGCGCCGTAGTTTTTATCAATGTACTGCGGGTTTTTGCCGTGATGCACCCGGTGGTGCGAGGGGGTTGACATAAAGTATTCCAGCACGCCTAACTTATTTACCAGTTGTGTATGCACCAAAAACTGCCATATTAAACTGATGGCATAAGCGGCAATAAACATTTGCCAGGGTATGCCAAAAAAGGCAAGGGGCATAAAGAAAACCCAGGTATAAATATTTTCAATGGCACTTTGGCGCAAAGCCACGCCATAGTTGTATTCGGTATTGGAATGGTGGGTTATATGCCCGGCCCACATAATGTTAACCTCGTGCGAAAACCGGTGCAGCCAATATTGGCAAAAATCGGCCAGCAACAATACAAACACATAGTTAAACACCACCAAAGGCCTGATGCTGAAATGCAGGAAACCGTTAGAGGGCGCAAAGGGGTTTAGTTGCCAGCTATATTTAAATTGTAACCACTGCGCAATGCTGCAATGCTGTTGCACGTACGCAAAAGCGGTGATGAATACCACTTTGTTTACCACATCGGTAATTTGCTGCAAAGAAGCTATACTGAGGTTCAGAATTAAATGTTCGGCAGATACCACCTGTTTTTTAAGCAGGCGGCTAAAGGTAAATTCAATAACCAGGCCGCTGATAAACACAATACCAATTACCAGCCCAACTGCTTCAGAAACTTTACTGGCAGCTATATTCATTGGTTATAAAGGTAAAACTTTTCAGCAGGAGCAAAGGCTATCAACGATGGCCGAAACTATATCTGCACAATAATTTGCTTACCCACTTCAATGTAACAGCGGTCAGCCTCCATTTTATTTATAATCAGCAGCAGGTTCTGCTAAAATCTTTCCATCTGTTGTTGGTTAAGGATATTGCCCGGCTTCACGCGAATCAGCCTTGATGGTTTTCCGTTACCGAAATGCGAATTGATAAAACCTTCCTCTTTTGAAATAATTACCATGCCATTTTTACCGGCAAATTCAGTTATTTCTGAATCGGGTGTTAATGGGCCGCTTACAGGTTGGATTACGTTAATTGCTTCTATATACCAGTAATAAAAAAGCTTAGCGGTTTATACATTAACAGCAACTAATTCCGAAATGCCGGTTATGATAAAGCAATAAGGTTAAACATACTTTTGACTAACGAATTTTAGATATTTAAATCAACTTTGCGCTTCATATGCACCCTGCCATTGATTTCATTTCAACTTTTACCGAAATAAGCGAGCAAGAGATGCGCACAATTATAGGGTTGCTGCATACCTCGTCGCACAAAAAAAACGAACTGATTTATCGTCAAGGCAGTATTCCAAAACGGGCGTCATTCATTATAAAAGGGGCGGTTCGTTCCTTTTATAATGATGAAAATGGAAATGAACGAAATACTGCCTTTTATTTCGAGAACCAACCGTTGATACCCTTTGACAGTTTTGCAGAACAGATACCCGTATCCGTTAATGCTATCACACTTGAACCCACTGAACTGATTTGGACAAGCCACAACGAGTTTTTTGGCTTTTTGGAATCCTTTCCAAAATATGAAAAAGTGTTGCGCAATATTTTAAGCAAATACTTGTCTATGCAAAGCGAAAAAATGAAGATACAGCGTATTAGCTCAGCTCGTGATAGATATGAAATGCTCAACAAAATGCAACCGGAGATAATCAAAAGGGTCCCGCTAAAGTATATAGCCTCTTATCTTGATATGACTTTAGAAACGTTAAGCAGGGTTAGGGCTGCCAAATTGTGACGCTTTGATTATTTGACCTATATCAAACTCTTTCATCCTTCGTTGATTTAATATCGCTATGCCAAAAAATAATTAGCATGGAAATTTCTTTTTTAGAAAAATATCTACGGGGATTAGCACGGGTAAGCGGATATTATTTCCTTTTTGCAGGCACGGCTTTTTTCCTGTTCTATGTGTTATTTAAAAAACCAATGTGGTTCAGGAAAATACAACCAAAAACCCCTACGCTCAACGACTATAAAAGAGACATTCTTTATTCTGTATCCTCTATATTTATTACTGCAACTGTAATTTTCCTAACCTTTCAGGTAAGCAAAAACTATAACCACGTATATTATAATGTTGCTGATTATGGTATTGTTTATTGGGTTTTTACACTTGTGTGGATGTTATTCCTGCACGACACCTGGTTTTATTGGACACACAGAGCTATCCATCACCCGCTGCTGTATAAAAAAGTTCATCTCATTCACCACAAATCTTCTAACCCCTCGCCCTGGACTGCTTTCGCCTTTCATCCATTCGAAGCGATTTTAGAGGCAAGCATCTTCCCGCTTGTTGCATTTCTCCTGCCGGTGCATAGTTTTGCCATCTTGCTGTTCTTTGTTTTTCATACCATTTACAATGTTTATGGCCATCTTGGCTTTGAGATATTGCCTAAAGAATTTCATAAAACCTGGTTTGGGAAATGGCTGAATACCTCCACCGCCCACAACCTACATCACCACAAGTTTAACGGGAATTATGGACTATATTTTGTCATTTGGGACAGGCTAATGGGAACCCTAAGAGAGGACTACGATGATACTTATAACAAAGTTACAACCAGACTTCGATAGAAAAAGCGTGCCTGGCAGCAGCTAAAATGGTTTTGTGCACTCGCGGTAAAGTGTTTCTGTTTACAGCTTTTTAAACCGGCCAGCGAACACCCCTTATACGGGGTTTACATCGGCAGCTGTTCGAATTAATGGTAATTCGCTATACTTATATTTCTTTTACAAAAACACTAAAAACCTACGCGGCTTAGGCCAACCGCTAACAGACCGCTTTCACTTTTTTGAATACCGGAAAAGAAAATCCTTATCGTCTTTACTGAGGCTTTCGTAACCCGAACGCGCAATTTTATCAAGTATTTCATCTACCCGTGCCTGTTCGCTTTGTCCGCGCTCTTTCACGCTGGCATTACCGGGGTTTTTGTAACTCATTTTTACGGGAGGGTTTCTGTTAAATATAGCAAGCGGTTTAAAAATATCGTAGCCCTGCTGCAATAGTTTGATGTAAAGAAAACCGCCCAAAGCCCCGCCTATATGTGCCAGGTTACTGCCCTGGCCGCTTTTGAAGTAGAATGCGCTGAGCAGGTAAACCACAAATAAAATACCGGCTATGTATTTGAGTTTGAAAGGGCCGCTGCGGAAGATATAAATTTCGTAGTTGGGGTTCATGGCAACAGCGGCAAACAAAAAGGCCAGCGCCGCGGCCGAAGCCCCGATAAGCGGAAAAGGCAAAAGTTGCAGCGAAGGCAAAAAGGCATGGCCCAGCAAAAAGAAAAGCGCCCCACAGAACCCTCCGTAAATGTACAGTGCCACTACTTTTTGTTCGCCCAGGTGCAGCACAAACATTTCGCCGCCCCAGTAAAGCATTATCATGTTAAAGAGGATATGAAAAAAGCCATTGTGGTAAAACATATACGTAATTAACGACCAGGGCTGGTGCAGCACCCCGGCAAAACTTACCGGCAAGCACAGGTAACTGTTCATTAGCGCATAGGCCGCATCGTTATGTATTACAGAAAAAATTAACCATGCGATATTGCCCAGCAGGTAAACCACCACATTTACCAATACCAGTTTTACCACCACACTGCCATAGCGCAGGTAGTGTTGCATATCGCCCCAAAGAGAATTGGTAAGCATGGTTTAGTAAAGGGAACCGCGGTCGTGGTTCCATAGTTTTACAATGATGAAGCCAAACAAAGCCCCGCCCAGGTGTGCAAAGTGGGCCACGTTATCGCCCGAGTGCATGGAAATACCCAAATAAAGTTCGAGTAAAATATAACCGGGCATAAGGTACTTTGCTTTAATAGGAACGGGTATGGGGAATATCATCAACTCGGTATTGGGGAACAGCATGGCAAAAGCGGTGGCAATACCAAATATAGCGCCGGAGGCCCCCAGTGTTTGCGATACATAAAGGCCCGCTGCCTCGGGGTTGGCATTTAATGCTGCCAGGCTGGGGTCGAAACTGCCGGTCCAGTGCTTAATAAGGAACAACTGTACGCCCATGTGCAGCAGCACAGCGCCAAGCCCGGTGGTAAGGTAAAATATTAAAAACCGCCGCGGGCCCCATACATGCTCAAGTATAGTACCGAACATAAACAGGCCCCACATATTAAACAGGATGTGAAAAAAGCCGCCATGCATAAACATGTGGGTTAAAATCTGGAAGGCTTTGAAACCCACGCCGCCATCGTAATGGTGTACATTGAAAAAATAATGCAGGCTTAAAATATCGGTAAGCCCGTGGTTCATCATGGTAGCCAAAAACAGCAGAACGTTTATAACGATGATATTAAAGGTAATGCTGCGTGTATTGATATTGAACATAGCCGTGCAAAGTTAATTGAAGATGTGAAAACACAAGCGATGTGTGCGTAAACGATTGAGCAGAAAGAAAATTGCCGTTTCAGGGCAGGTACAATGCGCCGCCGGCGGAATCTTTGGCTGCGCCGGTAACACTTTTTAGCACATTTGTTTTGTTGTGGAGCCTTAAAACGCCCATAAAGGCTATTACGAGGGCCTCTTTAAATTTAACCACATCGCTGGCGGGCACTTCGGTTTCAATGCCCGAAAGTGCGGCTATGCGCCCCACCAGAAAACTATTAAAAGCGCCGCCACCGGTTGCCAGCATTTTATTGGCAGCGGAGAAACTTATTTTCTCTTTTCCGGAAACCATATCTGTCTGCGCTTTTATCTGCAAAGCAATATGTTCGGTATAAGTACGAAGTTTATCGGGCAGGGGAATATCAACGCCCTGTATTAAAGGCAGCAGCGCCTCGCGGCTAAAGCTATTATCTAACGATTTTGGATAGGGCAGTGAATAAAAGGCAAGGCTGTTCAGTGCATTTAATAAACCAGTGTTTATGTTGCCGGTGGCAGCCAGGTTGCCGTTTTCATCGTACTCTTTGCCCATTTGGCTGGCAAGAACGTTCAGCACTTGGTTTGCGGGGCAAATATCAAAAGCAATAATACCTGTTGTGGTTTTACAACTAATGTTGGCAATGCCGCCTAAATTGAGGCAAAGCCTGTAGTTGCTAAACAGGTGTAAATCGCCAATGGGTACAATGGGTGTGCCCTGGCCGCCATAGGCAACATCGGTGGTGCGGAAGTTTGCTACCACCGGCAGGCCTGTTAGTGCTGCAATAGCGGCCCCATCGGCAACTTGTGTAGTAAACTTTTTTTGCGGGAAATGAAAAACGGTATGGCCGTGCGAGGTAATTAATTCCACCTGCCCTTGTAGTTGGTGGGTCTTTATAAAGGCGTTTACCTGTTTGCCAAAGTAATGGCCCAGGGCGGCATCGGTTTCGCAAAAAGTTTTGGCCGTAGCTTCGGGTAAGTGCTTTAACTTTTGCACCCATTCTTCGGGGTAAGGAACTACATCTGCATGAAGTATGGAAAAGCCCCAGGCGCCGTTATGTTCAGAAAACCGGCAATAGCAAATATCAAGCCCATCGAGCGAGCTACCGCTCATTAAACCAATAGCGCGGTACGTGTTCATAGCAAGACAAGGTAATTAAAACCTACGCGGTTATTTTTTCAGCGCCAGCACCCAGTCGGCCAGGGCTGCAATTTCGGGTTTAGAGAGTTGGTCTTCAAAGCCGGGCATGTGGCCTTTACCGTTGGTAATTATCTGTGCAACGGTGTTTTTATCAATGGTAATTTTTGAAAGGTTTGGCGCACGGCCGGTCATACCATCTGCGCCATGGCAACGGGCGCAGTTATTGGAAAATAACATAGCGGCATTAATTGCTTTCTCTTTAGTAGGGTTTGATTTTTTAGAACAGGATGCCACCATAATAAGCAGGGCACAAAACGCAAACAGGTATTTTTTCATAAAGCTTTGTTTTATGTTACCGGTGAATTTACCGTATTAAAGTTACATTTCCTTTGCGCACAAATTCTTTCCCATCGCCATTTTGCGCCACTACCATCCAAACATATACCCCCAGCGGGGCAGGCTGGCCTTCGGCGGTGCCGTCCCAACCGGTATTAATATTATCGGTGGCAAATACTTTTTGGCCCCAACGGTTATAAACCGAAAAATCTATAAGGTGCTCAATACCCAGGCTGCGCACAATGTGGAACACATCGTTTACGCCATCGCCATTAGGCGAAAAGGCGGTAGGGATATCGAGTATATCATGTTCAACCACCGTTACCAGTACCGAATCGGTGTTTAAGCAGCCAAAAGCATCGGTGGCAAACAGGGTGTACCAGGTTGTTTGCGAAGGCAGTGCCGTAGTATTTAAACTAAAGGCATTGGTTATGTAAGCAGAGGTGTTCCAGAAATAATTGGTGGCCGGGGTAGTGCCATGCAGGTAAACAAAAGTACCGCGCCAGATAGTGGTATCAGCCCCGGCATCAACCACCGGCAACTGGTGCACAATTACCTGCACAAAGGCGCTGTCGCTAAAACAATCGTTGCCAACGGTAACCACATAAGTAGTGGTGGAATCGGGGGTTACGAAGGGGTCGTTGGTATAAGGGTTGTTGATATTTTCAACCGGGCTCCAGGAATAATATTCGCCACCGCTTGAAAACAATTCTACCGGTGTGCCCACACAAACGTTATAAGGCGATTGCGCCACTGCTGTAACGGGAAACTCCACCGTTACCACTGCTGAGTCGTAGCTTGAGCAACCATGTATGTTAGTGGCAGTAACCACATATACCGTGTTAGTGGTTGGCGATGCCAGCGGGTTAGCCACATTGGCATTACTAAGCGAAGCAGCAGGCGTCCATGCATAGAGGTAACCACCGGCAGCGGTAAGCTGTACATTCGAACCAATACAAACATGCGTAAGGCGGGGTGTTACAGTTATAACGGAGGGCTGGTACACTAATACCAGTTCCGAATCACTGCTTACACAGCCATCGGCGCCAATACCGGTTACATAGTAGCGCTCTGTAAATACCGGTGTGGCCACCGGGTTGGCAATGGTATCGCTACTGAGGGTGGCATCGGTGCGCCATTGATAAATGGCGGCATCGTTGGCCTGCAACTGAAAAGGATTGCCCAGGCAAACCGAGTCGAGGTCGGGCAGGCCCAACTGCGGCACCGGCAGGGTTTGGATAGTAATAGAATCGCTTTTGGTATAGCAGTAGTTGGCAATAGTAAGTATATACCTGGTGGTTACCGGCGGGTAAAACCCGGTGTTGCCGCTGGTAGGGTTGGTAAGGTACTGCAAAGGAAACCAAAAGTATTGCGAAGCGGTTTGGCTAACCACGGTAGGGTAAGCGGTATCGCTGGGGCAAATGCTCATGGTATCTTCCAGTATCAGGTTAATGTTGGGGTCCAGTTTATAAACGGTAACCGAATCGGTGTTTTTACAGCCGTGCGCATCGGTACCGGTTACATAATAAGTAATAGTGGAAGAGGGCTTTGAAAGCGGGTTGGCAATATTGGTGGCCGATAAACTGGTAGGGGGGCTCCAGCGGTAACTAACGCCGCCGGTTGCCTGTAGCTGCACGCTATCCTGGTAATGCAGCGGGTTTACACAAACAGAGGTATCGGGCCCGGCATCAATATTAGGTAAATCGTACACTACGGCATCTTTAATAACTGTATCGCGGCAACCGCGGGAATCGGTGGCGATGAGCATAACCGAATGATTGCCCGGTGTGCTGAAAGCATGGGTGGGATTTTGCTGCGTGGCCGTGCCGCCATCGCCAAAGTTCCAGTACCACTGCGTAGGGGCGCTACCGGTGTTAGAAGCGCTTAGGTCCGTAAACGACAGCAGTGAATCGGGGCAGTTGGAAACGGAAGTAAAATCTCCTGAAAAAGTGGGGTACACATATACCAGGGCGGTGGTGGTATCGGTACAAATTTGTCCGCTCGATTCCTGTTTAAGGGCTACGAGGGTAACCAGGTAGGCGCCTGTATCGGGATAAGTAAAGGTAGGGTTGGGCAGGTTAGAAGTATCGGTGGTGGAACCGGCCACACCAAAATCCCAGTGGAACCAAAGCGGGTTGGTAAGCGGCGGCGGGTTGTAGGTGTTATTGGTAAAATTTACGGTATAGTTTTTACACTGTATGGCATAAATACCAATGCCATGGCTTAGCCCAATTTGCGGCACCGAGGCAATAGGAATATTACACTGGGTAACGGTAAACTGAAAATCGCGCCTTAGTGTGCTTAACAACTGCCCGGCGCGGTATTCGCTTACACAAACGGTAACATCGTAAAGGCCTTCTACATTAGGTATGCCTGTAAGCAGGCCGGTTTGAGGGTCAATAGTAAGGTTATTGGCGTTAGAGGGGTTGTTGGTAAAGTTGGATGCGTTATAAGGCGAAACATAATCGTTGGCCTGGTAAGGCGGGGTGCTGGGGGCAGTGGGGCAGCCCGAACCTGTTGAATTAGGAGAGGGGTCGGGGCAATTTCCATCGGCCCCATTATCGGGGTTGCACAAACTGTACACAAGCTGGTCGCCATTCGGGTCGGTAGCCGAATAGTCAATTGAAAGAGGGGCATTCACACAAATATACATAGGGGGCAGGTTGTTGAACCGGGGCGAGCTGTTGCACTGCGCCAAAGCCGGGTCGGGGATGTGAATGAGGTAAGTGGCCCCTTCGCCCTGTACCAGATTTGATACCCCATCGTTGCGACAGCAGCGCTGATAAACAATATTGTAACCACCGGCAAGCGGCGGCAGGGTAACTGTAGTGGTATAGTCGGCTTCCTCCACACATACATCGGGTTGGGTCATGCAGGTGTTGGTGAAGGTGGGGTTGAGGTGGTTTGAACCAGGGAAAAACATAGCCGGTTGCTGCACCAAATTGCCCGAGCTATTAAAAATAGCAAGGTATTCGGGGTTGCCGTATTGGGCACAGTTGGTACAATAGCAATCGCGGTAAAGTTTGAGGGTTATTTTATACTGGTTATTGCCCAGGCAATCGTAATACAATTCGCCACCAACAATGTGCGAAGCCCTGGCTCTAAAGCCAAGTATACATACCAAAGAAACAAAGACCAGCTTTTTCATAACCTTTGAAAGGGCAGCGAAGATAATGGTTTATTAATATTTCATAGATATTGCCCCGCCGGATTGTTGCCAAAAAAGGCGTAGGTGCAGATTTTAACGGTAAAGGCCTGTTTTTATGCTTAAAAATGCCAGGCAAGCCCGCAAAAGCCATTAATGGCGGCAATGGTTTCGCGCCTGCGCTCGAATACGCACATGTGCTTACAGTTGCTAAAAAAGTGAATATCGGCTATTTTGGGGTAGGCGGCCTGCTTAAGCGTATATGCTATGGGGGCGCTTTCATCGTCCTTGCCATTGATAAACAGTACCGGCACGGTGGCATTTTTAAGCACTTCGCTTTTATCTTCCCGGTGCATCATAGCTGCGTTGGCGGCCATAATAGCTTCGGGGCTGTACTTAAGTGCCTGTGCAACCAGCTTTTTAATCAGGGTTCGGTTTTGAGGGTTTTTCTTTTTAAAGCTTTCGTGAAAAATGCTGTTGTATAACTCGGTTACAAAAACACGGGTACCGTGCTGTTTTACAAAGGCGATACCCTTTTTGCGGTTTATTTTTTTCTGTGCCGAATCTTCAAAGCAATGCGAATTAACCAGGCCGAAACCGGCCAGCATGGAACCGTATTTTTCGGCAAAGTACAGGGCAATGTAACCGCCCATGGAGTGCCCCAGCAGAACCAGTTTTTTAACTTTTTCCTGTTTTAAAATAGCCAGCAGGTATTCGGCGTATAGTTCCATGCTTAAGGGCAGGTGGCCTTTGGCAAGCGGCGAAGCGCCGAAACCAGGGAGGTCGGGTACTAATACTTTATAATTTTTTTGAAGTGCTTTAGCAGTAGTATCCCACATGGCGCCTTCTTCAATAAAACCATGCACCAGCATTACCACCGGGCCTTTGCCAAAACTGCGGTAATAACCGGTTGCGCCTTTAAAATCAATGGAACACTTCATTTGAAAACAGTTATTTTAAAAAATGAAATTAACGCCCAGCCAATATAGGAGGGTTTATCTGAACATTTATATTTGAACCATTGCTATGGGAATACCACGCACCATAAGGGTGTTTTTTATATGGCTGCTGTACTTAATTGTGGCGGGCGGTACTTATGTAATTGTTTGGCTGGACCGCCGGTTAAAGTTTAAGCTGCCGTTTCCGCGCGATGCCGATGAACTGGCGCAAAAGCAGGACTGGCTAGTGGCGCAGCTACGGCAAAAAAATGCCTTGCCTGACAATGCCGTTATAACCGGCTATACCGTTAAGCCGCTGAACCAGGCGGTTATTTACCGTTCGAACGCCTGTGTGGCGGATATACATTATACAACCGGAAACGAAAACAAAACGCTTACCTGTTTTGCCAAGTTTGCGCCCACGGTGGGCACCATCTGGAACCGGGTGATATTTAATTTTCAGATGAACCATGTGAAAGAAATACTTTTTAATGCCAATGTGGTTGCTGAAAGGCCGGGTTTTCCGGCGCCGGTGGTGTACTTTGCGCAGCTATCGTTTTTTACGGGCAACCTGTGCCTGGTTACCGAGTTTATGAGCGATTGCGTGGAGCATGACAAGGAAACGCGGCGTGAAGAATTCAGCCAACAGCAACTTGATTTAGTGCTGGAGGGGCTGGCCACGCTGCACGGAAGTTTTTGGAACAGTACCGAACCGGTGATGAAAAATATAATGCCTATTGAAAACAGCACGGTTGATTTTTTTGAATCGCTGGTGCTGTTTAGTTGGGGCCGTGCGGCGCGTAAAATACTGCACCAAAGCTGGGTTTACATGAACCGCCCGCAAACGGTGTTGCACGGCGATGCGCGGATGGGGAATATGATGTTCCCGGCGGCGCCGGGACGGGGACGGTTTGTTTTTCTGGACTGGCAGGCGGTGCGCAAGGGCATGGCTGCTTATGACCTGGCGTATTTTATTATACTGAGTTTAATGCCCGAACGCCGACAGCAGGATGAAGTGTATTGCCTGGACACGTATTATAACCTGCTGACGGAAAAAGGGGCCCCTAATTACAGCCGCCAGCAACTGGAAGATGACTATAAGCATGCGTGCCTGTGTGTGCTGGTGCTGCTTTCGTTACCCATGCTGAGCGGCGAGGCAAGTGCCGAGGGCGAGGGCGCCCGGAATTTTGTTTATGGGATGGGCATTTGGCGCAAGCTGCTGCAAATAAAGTTTGAAGATTTTGATTATGCCTGGGTGGCGCAACATTATAATATTACTGAACAGGAAGGCCGCGCCGCCGTGGCAGAAATGCTGGGCACTATTGAAACCCGGCTTAACCAAATTACATTAAAAGGGAAGGCGTAGTTTTGGTAGGAGGGATTAAAAAGGTTGGTGGAGGAATAGCCGCCGCAGGGAAATGTATTTTATATATAATAGTTCTTCTTTTTGGCTTGACCCAAAAAGAAGCAAAAAGGTCAGGGCTGTATGAAAAAGCCTAAAATTTTCCTGCCAGGCATCGCAAAACGAACTCGCCCCGCACAGCGGGACTCAGACAGCGTTTTGCTCTTTTGCCCTACCACGGAAAACTTCTTAACTGCTTTTTCATAAGGCCGATATTTAAAGCCAAAATATTTAGATGTTATTAGTTAAGGATATTGGTTGGATATTTGCGGTACTACAGGGTAGCGCCATGCATAGCCTAACCAGCAGGCCCGTGCAGAGGATTAAGCCCGATAACTACTGGGTTGTATGCAATTAAAGAGACTGGAGGACGAGTTGTTCTTTTTCGGGTTGCAGGCCGGGTTGCGGTATTGGGAAGCCCGATTCCTCTTTTAAGGCAAGGGTTTCGGTAAAGGCGGTGCCAATGTTGTAGGCGCTAAGCTCAAAATCGTTCCTCCACAGGTTATCGTCCATCATAAAATCAATAGGTGCATAGAGCGGAAATTCGTGTGGCTGTATGCCGTGTTGTTGAAGGCTGGTTTCGGGCAACTCTATCAGTTGCGGGTTTTTGTGGAATGCTTTGGCGGCTTCCTGCACCAAATTTTTTAAAGTAAAAGCCGGTTCGGAAACTGCATTATAAACCTTGTTGTGCTTTTCAATGCTAATGGCTTTTACCAGGGCATGGGTAAGCATGTGCGCATTAGTAAGGCTAAGGCGGTAATTGCTTTGGGGCAATAGCATTTTATCGAAAAAATTTACGCGGTACAACCAGTAATAGAAGCGTTCGGTCCAATCGTATTTACCATAAATATAACCGGGGCGGAAAATAATGGCATCGAGCCAGGTGTTGGCCAGTAAAATGCGCTCCATTTCGGCTTTCTTTTCGCCGTAAGCATCGGGCAGCTTTGAGGTGCGCTGGGCCTCGGTACATGTTTTTGTGGCCTCGGTTTCGGTAATCAGTTTACCGGCCATATCTTCTAACTGATAAACAGAACCGGTGCTGATAAAAACGTAGCGGCCAACTTTGCCTTTTAAGCCAGCCAGCAACTGCTGAAAGGTATTGGGGTAGTAGCCGCTGAAATCAATAATACAATCCCAGGTTTGGTTGAATATTTTTTCCATATCAGCGGTTTCGCGGTTGCCATGTATTTGGTTTACATCATTGAAAAGCGCACTATTGGTTTTGCCCCGGTTAAAGAGGGTAAGCTGTGTAGCGGCATCGGTTTTTAGCTGTTCAACCAGTTCGCGGCCAACAAACATGGTGCCGCCCAAAATGAGTACGTTTTTCATAACCCGCTTTTTTGTAAAAATAGCAATGAAATAATGCCGCAGAGCCAGTATTTAACCGCATGCGGAAATGCGCAGCCGGGGCGTAGTTAGTGGCGGGAAATCAAGGGGTTATGGAAAAATTCACATAAATTTGAAATTATAGATGGGGTATTAGTTGCGCAGGGGTGTGGTGGCAGTGTATTTTTGGCGTGTTTGGCCTGTGCCGGTTTGTTCTTTGAAAAAGGCCGATTATGCGATTGGCGCTATGGGCCTTTAAGGCCCGGGTGGGGGGTGGAAAAGTCTAAATTTGTCTATTTTAGATAACTGATTGATTATCAAGGGGCGCGTTTTGTTTAACTAATTGATTATCAGCAAAAGGCATCTTTCAGAAATAGACAAAAATAGATGTTTCGGGGGCCTTATTTGACCACCGGGGTTTTGCTGATGCGGATAAGCTATTGGCCATCGAGCAGCCAAACCACAACCGCAAAAAGCAGCATAAAGAGGGTGCTGAACACCCACCAGTAAGCAGCGCACTGTGCCGGGAGGTTTTGCATAAGCCAGCTATGCGCTACCCAAAGCAGCAGGGCAAAAAAGATATAGCCCAAAATGCTTTTGAGGTTGTAATGGATGGGGTAATATTTTTGGCCCAATACGTAGGAGATGATAGCCATACTGGCATAGCAAATAAGGGTGGCCCATGCCGATGCCATGTAGCCGTAAGTAGGTATAAAAGCAATGTTTAGCACTACGGTAATTAAAGCGCCAAATAATGATACAACGGCGCCCAACTGGGTGCGGTCGGTAAGTTTATACCAAATGGAGAGGTTAACATATATACCGAGGCTTACATTGGCCATAAGCAGAATGGGCACTACCGGCAGCCCCACCCTGTACGGCTTGCCGATAAGGTACTGCAACTGATTAAGGTAAAGCATAACAAACAGAAAAATACCGGCGCATACAATGACAAAATATTTCATGACATCGGCATAGATATCGCGCGAATTTTTTTCGCGGGCGTGGGAAAAGAAAAAAGGTTCGGCGGCATAACGGAATGCCTGTATGAATAGGGAAATGAGAATAGAAAGTTTATAA
>DASZPC010000353.1:0-5672 GCA_035550455.1 Chitinophagales bacterium
GCGAAAAAGGAACGCCTGCCCCCTCAAGGTTAGTGGGGTTTAATCCATTGCCACCAAAAAGGTCGGAAATATGAAGTGGGAAATTACCGTTTACCACAAAGCCTGGGATGGTAAGGTAAAGCCCGGCAGCATCTATATAAATGCTATCTGTACGTAGGTAAAGGCTTTTATTTCCTGAATAAGCCATAGCAGAAGAATCAGCCAGTTGCGTACTGTGCAGGCCGGGGCTCATAGTAATAGAATTGCTGCAGGTCCAGTCAACCGGGGCCGTATATGGAAACGTGTCAAGAGGAATGAACGGCACAAAAGAAAATGTATCGGTTGAGGAATACCAGTTTTCAAAACTGCTGTTTGATAACTGCGCATTAGTAAAAACTACACAGAGAATAAGTAAAGAGGCGGTAAATATTTTTTTCATGCACTTAATTTTAAAAAGGGCGGCGTTTAGCCTCCAACAAGCTATGTACGCCGCCTTTATAGTTGAAATGACAACAAAAAAGTAATGCAATTTTAGCCAGGGTGCTTTATCCACAGGTTAGTGGCAAGTTATGCGATATTTAATAAAAAGGCCCTGCGAATAGCTCACAGGGCCCTTGCGGACGGTCAGCGTGTCCGCGGCTGACTTAGTGGAGCTTTACAAATTTTACACGGTAAACTGAAGCCCCGCTTTGAATTTGCAGTAAATAGGTGCCTGGGTTGAGCGATTTTATATCAATAGTGTTTCGTTGCAGGTTTACAAAGTTGATTTTCATTACTAACTGCCCCAGCAAATCAGTTATTTCCAGTTGCCCCTCTCCCCTCAGTTTGCTATCTATAGTAAGTTGGTCTGTAGCCGGGTTGGGGAATACATAAATACCAGCGTCATTATTTTGAACTTGTTTAATAGCAGTTGGTACATAGGAAACAGCCGTGCTATCGGTACCTTCGTTTAAATCAATTACCCGGCCGTGATTATCAACAGCTACCAAATCGCTGATATAACACCTTAACGAATAGTAATCAAGCTTGCCATTAATATTACCAGTGGTAATACGCATAGTAACGGTAGCAATATTGCCATCGCCGGTGCGGGTGGCGTGGTCAATACGCGTAATAGCCGCTTGTACCTGCCCCTGTATGGGGAATTGTTTGGCAATATTGATATGGTCGCTTGAACTGCATAGCCACGAGTACGGCACTTCCATAGCAACTGTTGAGGAATCGACAGCTATGGGGTCGTAATGGAAGATAAATGCCAGGCCATAAATATTACTGGCAATATTAGCACTATCGCCAAGTGACAAATAGGCTGTAGCCAAATCGCCATCGCTTAAAGTATCGGGCAGTAGTTTTACACTTAAAGCCGGTATGCCGTTTCGCCATGGCCGCTGTCCGCCACTACGCGGATGTGTATGCGAGTAGTTAAGCAATATAGCTGTGGTATCATCGGCATTAATAACCCCATCGCCATTACAGTCAACGTGCTTATCGTTTACACCACCCGGAACGGTATCGGGCCAGTTTTGACAATATTGTGGCAGCCAGTTAATGGTTGGGGTTAAGCGTTGATAGCCGACGGCGCCATATCCCTGCCCTACAGAAAGCAGGTCGTTATTATCCACCATGCCATCGTAATTGGCATCGCCGGGCCACACGCAGCTATCATGGCAACCGGCGTCAATTATTGTTTGAATAGAACAACCATTACCATCCCAAACCTGTACCGAATGGATACCGGGCTGATAAAAGTGGGATACTGTGCCAGTAAAACCGGGGCTGCTGGTACCATCGCCCCAACTAGCGGTGTATGGAGATTGCCCACCGTTAACAGTAATACTTACCGAATCGGGGATAGCATTACTATCAGGCGCCTCTACCAACAACGAAAGTACCTGCGGCGCAGTAGTAACACCGGAATCCGTAGTTACACAACCATGAGCATCAGAGATGTAAATAGAATAAAATCCTACCCCGAGCGAAGTTGAATCCAGCGTTTGGCCATTCATCCACTGATAAGCGTATGGCGCTGTACCTCCATAAGGATATACCCTTGCCCCGGTAAAAACCCCCATACATGGCGACGGATTAATAACTATTGAATCGCGTAACTGAGTTGGCTGGCTTATAACAGCCGAACCGGTAGCAGAGCAGTTATTTGCATCTATAACTATCATAGAATATCCCCCTGTCCCCAGGCCGTTAAAAGTATTCCCCGATTGCTGTGGCCCTCCGTTAAGCGAATATAAATAAGGGGCTGTGCCTCCAACTACCGCTATACTTATAGCCCCATCTAAATTACCATTACATGTAACATTGGTACTTATTAAACTATCTACCTGCACACTATCAACAAACACTGTAACATCCACTGGGCTTACCGAGCAGTTATTTGCATCTACTGCTATAAGCGAGTAAGTAGTGGTGCCGGTAACCGTAGCCACTGGGTTGGCCGCATTATGGTCATCCAGACCGGTGGCAGGCGACCAGAAGTATTGGTATGGCGCAGTACCTCCGCTAACCGAAGGCGAGCCCCCCAGCGTTACCTGGCCGGACTGGCAAACAGTTTGATTGCTACCAGCATTAATCACCGGCAGCGGTAAGGCATTTACACGCACTACATCTGATGCGCTGCACCCGTATGCATCGGTAACCACTACGGTAAAATCAGTGGTGGTACCCAAAACCGAAATAACTGGGGTGGAAGAGTTAGGATTTACTAAAATCGAAGAGGGCGTCCATTGGTAAGTATAACCAGGGCTGCCCCCTGTAACATTGCAGTTAAGGCCAATACCACCGTTAGCACAAATAGTTATATCGGAGCCTGCATCGGCATTAACAACGGGGTCTATAGTTACAACCACGCTGGCAGTGGCAGTGGCGCTTGTGAAATCGGTTATAGTAACTGTATAGGTAGTAGTGGTTATGGGGCTGGCTACCGGGTTTGCGGTAACGCTTGAGTTAAGGCCAGTGGCTGGAGACCAATGGTAAGTATATGGCCCTGTACCCCCGGCCGCAGTAGGGCTACCGCCTATGGTTATGCTACTACCATAGCAAATAGTGGTATCGAGCCCGGCGTTTGCAACAAATTGCGCATTAAGCCTTTCGGCGCCTGCGAGCAGCAAAACAAACACGGTTAACAAATTGGTAACCTTAGCTGTATAACGGTTTGATGTAATTATTTTACCCATTGTTATAGTTTTTGACGCTACAAATGTGCGGCGAAGGATGCTGCCGAAAAAGAACATTTATAACAACAAATACGGGCCATTTTAAAAATATTTTTTTAATTACTACCTATGTAATAAACATATTTATTAGCCAGTTAAATACGGAGCATTTTTAAACCCCGTTTTTTGCCAGCAGCCCAAGCGGGACTAAAACAAGTCTATAAAACATGCAACAAAGCAAATTTAGCGACTATATCAGCACTATGAATACTTATGAGCTGAACAGGTTCCATAAATACATTCAATCGCCTTTGTATAATGAAGACGAGCGTTTGCGAAAATTTGTTGGCTACTTTTTGCCTTTAATAAAAAAAGAGCCTGCTTTTGAACCGGATAAGTACAAAGCATGGCAACATGTTTTTGGCAAAACAGCATTTAACCAAAGTAAATACGTACGCCTGCTATCGGACACGGTAAAAAAAATAGAGCATTTTTTGGTGCTTGACCGTTTTAGGGAAGAACCCTTGCAACAAAACAACTACCTGCTTGCCATTATGAATGAACGTAACCTGGCTAAGCATGCAGGCGAGTTATTGAACTTCAATCAAAAAAAAGCAGCCGGTGAACCTTTTCGCGACAGTAAGTTTTATTACCATCAGTTTAACCTGCAACAACAAAAAAACCTTTACCTGGAAAACCGCGATGAACGCTCGGCTGAAAAAAACCTGGGCGATTTAATGGAAAGTCTTGACACTTATTATCTGACGGAGAAGCTTAAATACTGCGCTGCATTTTTGCATTACCGGAACTTTCTATCGCTTGAAGGAGAATTGCCCTTATTGAAAGAAGTGATGGGTTATGTGAGGGATAAAAAAGATTTGCCACCGGCTATAGAAATTTACCAGCACATCATCCTCTCATTTACCGAAGCTGAAAACGAAGGCCACTACCGGCGTTTACAAACCCTGTTACTTGGCAAAGGACATCTGTTTGCCACCGATGAATTAAAGAACATGTTTGTTTTTGCCATGAATTACTGTATTAACCAAATAAACTTTGGCAAAACCAGCTACCTTGAAGAAATACTTGCCCTGTATAAATATGCCCTGCAAAACAAACTGCTGTTACAGGATGGCTACCTTTCACAGTGGGATTACAAGAATATTGTTACTGCAGGCCTGCGTGTAAAGGATTTTAAATGGACTGCCCGTTTTATAGAAGATTATAAAAGCGAGTTACCCCGTACCTACAGGCAAAATGCTTACACCTTTAACCGGGCAAGGTATTTTTTTGCCATTAAAGATTACAGCCAGGTGCTGCAACTGCTGCAAAGTGTGAAATACAACGATATATTTTACCAGCTGGATTCAAAAACCACCTTGCTTAAAACTTATTATGAACTGGGGGAATGGCAACCACTTGATTCGCTGAAAGACAGTTTCAGGATATTACTGCGCCGAAAGAGGCTGATTACAGCACGGCAAAAAGAGAACTACATGAACCTATTAAAACTAACCATGAAGCTTTTCAGAATAGATGTGAAGGATAAAAAAAACCTGCTTACGCTGGCAATAGAAATTAAGCAGACCGATAACGTAGCCGACAAAAGCTGGCTGCTTGATAAGCTGGCAGAATTGGGAATGCCGGCAGAAACCCAAATACATATTGCCCCCTGAGCATGAGAGTATTTGTTGGAAACTTGGCGACCGGGTTTTGTTTGCACGGTAATAAAAATTCCTATATTAGAACCACCAACCAAAACCCTGACTATGCAACCAAAAGCTTTACTCAGCATTATTTTCATTTTTATTTCGGCTTTTCTTTTTGCGCAGGAAACGCTTACCATAAGCGGTACTGTGCGCGATGATAACAAACAACCCCTGCCCGGAGCCACTATAGTGGTAAAAGGAACCACCACAGGTACAAGTACAGATAATGATGGTAAGTTTTCGTTGCAGGTTCCTAAAGACGCCAAGACCTTAGTTATAAGCTACATTGGCTACGACAATAAAGAAATAACCATTGATGCCTCGCGCGGTGATTACACCCTTAATGTAAACATGGCCAGTAACAATATTACCTTAAACCAGGTGGTGTATTCGGTTTCAAGGCAAAAGGAAAAGCTACTGGATGCCCCTGCGTCTATTTCGGTTATAGGTTCAGCCCAGTTGGAAAGGAATGTGGTTACCACGCCTGTAGATGAACTAAAAACAACCCCCGGGGTTGACGTGATGCGCACCGGGCTGGTGAGCAGCAATGTGGTGGTGCGTGGCTTTAATGATATATTTTCAGGAAGTGTGCTTTATGTGGTTGATAACCGCATAGGGGCTGTACCGTCCTTACGGGTTAATGCAGCACAGCTTACCTCTGTATCGAGCCTTGATTATGATAAAATTGAGGTGGTGCGTGGGCCTGCTTCTGCCCTATACGGGCCCAATGCCTCAAGCGGTGTAATTGCCATTTTTACCAAATCGCCTTTAGACCAGGAAAAGAAATTTGAAACCACCGTAGCTATGACCAGCGGCT
>DASZPC010000354.1:0-2899 GCA_035550455.1 Chitinophagales bacterium
GTTCCAGTTGTGCGTAAAGGAAAGCGCCAACAATTTCGGAGGGCAGGTACGAGGAACCAATATCCACCCAGCCGTATTTATCAATTTCGCCCCTGAAAAAGCGGCTACGGTTGGTTCCTTTTTCCCTTACTATTTCGGCACGCCCGGTGTATGCAGAATCGTTTATGGTGAGCATGCCCCCTTCGCCAGCCATTACATTTTTGGTTTCGTGAAAAGAAAAAGCCCCCAGTTGCCCTATTGACCCCAATGCTTTGCCATTATAAAAACTGTCAACGGCCTGTGCGGCATCTTCCACCACCAATAAATTATGCTTTGTGGCAAGCGCCATTATTTTATCCATATCGCAGGCGGCGCCCGCATAATGAACGGCTACTATGGCTTTGGTTTTAGGGGTTATTAAATCTTTTATAGTATCGGCATCAATGTTCGGGAAACCGGCTTCACAGTCGGCAAACACAATTTTTGCCCCTCTTAAAACAAAAGCATTGGCCGTAGAAACAAAGGTGAACGAAGGCATAATTACCTCATCGCCGGGTTGAACATCAAGTAAGATAGCCGCCATTTCAAGGGCTGCGGTACAGGAAGGGGTTAACAGCGCTTTTTTAAAACCATAATGCTGCTCGAAAAAGCGGTGGCACTTTTGTGTAAAGGCCCCATCGCCCGAAATTTTTCCGGACAATACCGCCTCCTGCATGTACTTCATTTCGTTGCCAACTATTGAAGGCCTGTTAAAAGGGATTTTCATTTCCTTGCCCTGCATTTATGCTTTGCTATTGCCTGTAAGATTACAAATTTAATGGAGCTTATTAATAACCAAACCATTATGACACAAAGCGCAGGGTGGCATAGCCGTTTATCTTTTTAAAGTATTATTATGAACCTGTAAATAGGGATAAGATGAACCAGCGATAGGTTAAGAAATCCTTATTTTAACGGCAAATTTAAATTCACCCACATGCGCAAATTATATACCGCACTGTTTTGTATGTTATTTACCACTCCCGTGCTGTATGCTCAAAACAATGTTGGCATTGGCACCCCAACGCCCGATGCCAGTTCGATACTTGAGTTAAATGATAATTCGCGCGGGTTACTTGTGCCAAGAATGACCAGCGCGCAAAGAACGGCCATAGCCACACCGGCCAATGGCCTGCTGGTATATGATATAACTGTAAATTGTTTTTACTACTATAATGCATCCACAGGCTGGCAGTCGTTATGCCAATCGGGGGGTAGTGGTGTTACGGGCGCCACCGGAAGCACCGGTGTTACCGGCGCACAGGGTATACAGGGTATTACCGGCCCAACGGGCCCCACCGGTACCGTAAGCGGCAGCGGCAGTACCGGCCCCACCGGGCCAACAGGCGCTACCGGTGTGGGTGTAACGGGCCCTACTGGCGATACAGGGCCTATAGGCATTACCGGCCCTACCGGGGCAACCGGTGCAGCAGGAGTTGCCGGCCCTACCGGCCCCACTGGCATTACCGGTTTAACCGGCAGCACAGGCCCCACCGGACCGGACTGGACTATAACCAACTTTGCCTTTAATACCAGCGGTACCCTGAATTTAACCACTACATCGCCCCAAAACTTAACTACAACCAGCGGGGCATGGCTTACTACGGGTAATGCCGGCACCACGCCGCCCACCAATTTTATTGGCACCACCGATAACCAGGATTGGGTAATAAAAACAAACAGTATTGAACGCGGGCGCGTTAAAAGTACCGGCGCTGTGAGCATTAATAACACCGCACCTACCGCCAACAGCGTGCTTTCGGCCTATGCAACAAGATACCCGGGTGCTATTACCAATGGCATTGGCTACACTGCTATTGCCGGTTATAGTGCCACCGATACCGGTATTGGTGTTTTGGGGGTAAACTCAACCGGTGCAGGTGTTGGTGTAGAAGGTAGTTGTAATACTATAAATGCATACGGCGTTTATGGCGTAAACAGCGCCAACGCAGGCGCTAATGCCACTGTAACAGGTGTTGAGGGCGATGTAACCGGCAACCTTACCGCAGCCAATGCTGTTTCGTTTGGTGTGTTTGGATATGCCACCGGTACTAATGCTGCGAACTCGTTTTCGTTTGGCATGGCCGGACAGAGCAACAATACAAATTCGACCGGCGTTGCGGGTGGAAGCAATGCTGTGGGTATTATTATCCCCACCGGTGGTTCGGGTGGAGCATTTTCAAGCAGCGCTATTGGTGTTTACGGCGATGCTGCCACTACGGCATCGGGTATAGGAGTGATAGGCGTTGGCAATGGATTAAATACTTACCAAATATTAGATGAAGGGGCCGGTGTGGTAGGCTCCGGCACCCGCTACGGCGTGGGTGGTTTTGCCACTACCGAACACCAAACCAATGGCACCGCTAACAATGCTAATAACCTGCTGGCCAATGCCTCGGCAGGTGGTTATTTTGAGCTGCAAAGCGGTCTTTTTGCCGTGGGTTGGTCGTATGTGGCCAGCCAGGACAACACCGGTGTAATAAGAAAGATTATAGGCAATGGAACGGTGAATACAATTGTAAAAGACACTACCGGTAATTTTATTGCGCTTTCGTGCCCGGAAGCACCGGAAAACCTTTTCCAGGATTGGGGGAAAGGGCAATTGGTAAATGGCAGGATGCATATTACCCTTGATGCTGATTTTGCAAAAAATATTGCCGTGAACACGGAGCATGCCCTACGTGTTTTTGTGCAGCCCGAAGGCGATTGCAACGGGGTGTATGTAACCAACAAAACACCCGATGGCTTTGATGTGGTGGAGTTGGCGGGCGGCAAATCAAATGTTGAATTTACATGGATGGTGGTGGCTAACCGTGCCGATGAAATACTTGCTGACGGGACATTGGCTAAATATTCGGCTGAAAGGTTTGCCCCTGCACCG
>DASZPC010000355.1:0-2737 GCA_035550455.1 Chitinophagales bacterium
CCGGAGGTGTTTTATGGCAGGAGCGTAGCTGCCGCTGCTGTGGCCTCGCACGAGTGCGGCCATGCTGTGCAACATGCACAGGCTTATGCCTGGCTTGGGTTACGCAGTACGCTTACACCCATAGTAAGCTTTGCAGGCAGCTGGATGCAGTGGATATTACTGGCGGGCATTTTAACCATTTCGGTTTTCCCTGCCCTGCTGTTGTTTGGCATAGTATTATTTGCAGCCACTACATTGTTTTCGTTTATAACCCTGCCGGTAGAGTTTGATGCCTCGGCAAGAGGTTTAGCCTGGCTGGAACGTTCGGGTTTGGTAACATCTCAGGAACACGACAGGGCAAAAGATGCCCTGAAGTGGGCGGCTTTAACATACGTAGCAGCGGCTTTAAGCTCGGTAGTTACGTTGCTTTACTATGTTTCCATTTTTATGGGCGCGCAGCGCGACAGGGATTGATTAACGGCAATAAAAAAGCGCAACCGGTTGAGGATTGCGCTTTTTAGTTATGTTATGCGATGGGCTGTTATTTGCCTGCACCGCGTTCAACACGCTGAAAACCGGTAACGGTGAGGCCGCTTTCGGCAGCGGACAGCACTTGTTGCACGGTTTTGCTGCCATCTTTTACAAAAGCCTGGGTAAGCAGGGTGTTTTCCTTAATAAAAGTATTGGCAGCTCCTTCGGCAATTTTATCGAGTATATTGGCCGGTTTGCCTGCAGCAGTGGCTTTTTCGCGGGCTATGCTCTTTTCACGTTCCAGCACTTCGGCGGGTACGCCGCTGGCATCAAGCGCCAGTGGGTTCATAGCGGCAATTTGCATGGCAATATCTTTTCCTGCTTCGGCTATGGCATCATTTAAAGGCTTGTTCAAAGCTACCAATACGCCTATTTTGTTGCCCATGTGATTATAAGCTACCACCGATTCGCCTTGCAGCGAAGCATAGGCCGATACATTGATTAGTTCGCCAATAGCAGATACTTTTTCTTGAACAGCTGCTTTAACAGTGGTACCGCCAAGCTCAAGTTCAAGCACTTCTTCAGCCGTAGCGGCGCCTTTAGCCAAAGCTGCATCGGCAATGGCATTAGCCAGTTTACCAAAGTCTTCGTTTTTGCCTACAAAGTCGGTTTCGCACGAAAGGTAAACCACCACGCCTTTTTTATTATCGGTTGATGTTTTGGCAATTACCACACCTTCGGCGGCTGCACGGCCTGCGCGCAATTCGGCTACCTTAGCCCCTTTTTTGCGCAGGTAATCAATAGCGGCCTGCATATCGCCATTAGCTTCGGTTAAGGCTTTTTTACAATCCATTAAACCGGCGCCGGTAAGGTTGCGCAGTTCGTTAACTTGCGCTGCTGTTACTGTTACTGTCATATTTTAATAGTTAAAAGTTTATTATGAAATAAATGGTTGTTTTAAATAAAGGCGGCTTATTAACAGTTAATACTGGCATAAAGTTGAGGCCCCTATTAAATAAAGTAGCCAGGTTTCATCAACCTGGCAACCTAACTTTATAGATATTGTTTAACTGTCAAATCAATATCTTAATCTTTCTTTACAGGGTTGCCGCCTGTTCTTACCCTGCTACGGCCCTGGCCGCCGCCGCCGCCGGTGTTGCCACTGCGTTTACGGTTGTTGTTGCGGTTCTGCTTTTCGCCACCGCCTTCCTGGTCAAGTGCTGCCAGTTCGGCTTCTATACGGTTGCGTTCAATTATTTCTTCCTCGGTTTCTGCATTATCAGAACCTTCCTGCGAAGCGGCACGTTCTGCCAGCCCTTCGGCAATGGCATCGGCTATGTAGTTGGTAAGAATAGCTATTGATTTGGCAGCATCGTCGTTACCCGGTACGGCAAAGTCAACCTTAGTAGGGTCGCTATTGGTATCAACAATACCAATAGTGCCTACGTTAAGGCGCTGCGCTTCTTTCAAAGCAATGTTTTCGTGCATAATATCCACTAAAAACAGAGCAGCCGGAACACGGTTCATGCCCGCTACGCCACCCAGTACTTTCTCCATTTTTTCTTTTTCGCGGGTAAGTACCAGTTTTTCTTTTTTGGTAACACTTTCCATGGTGCCATCCGTCAGCATTTTTTCAATGCTCTGCATTTTTTTAATTGACTTGCGGATAGTGGTAAAGTTGGTAAGCATGCCACCTAACCAACGTTCGGTAACAAAAGGCATGTTAACACGCTTTGCAGCGTCTTTAACCACCTCTTTAGCCTGCTTTTTAGTAGCCACAAAAAGTATTTTACGGCCGCTTTTGGCAATACTGCGGGCTGCATTGGCTGCTTCCTCCAGCTTATCGGCTGTGCGGTTCAGGTCAATGATATGGATACCCTTCTTCTCGCCAAAAATGTAAGGCAACATTTTCGGGTTCCATTTCCTTTTCAGGTGGCCAAAGTGAACCTGGGCTTCGAGCAGTGCTTTATGGTCAATTCTTTCCATCTTATAATTGTGTTAATGTATTAAAGTATTTAGGTGTTAGGGTTACTACTTATTTTATCTGCCCCCGGCGCCGACCCTAAGCAGCAGCGCCCTGGGCTATAAAAAATTAACGCTTGCTGAACTGTTCCTGCTTGCGGGCTTTGCGCAGGCCGGTTTTCTTCCGTTCAACCTTGCGGGCATCGCGGCGCAGTAACTTGGCTTTCTTTAAAGCCGGGCGTTTTTCAGGGTTATCGTTAATAAGAGCACGGGCAATAGCCAATGAAATAGCTTCGGCCTGGCCTTTAACGCCACCACCAAAAAC
>DASZPC010000356.1:0-2787 GCA_035550455.1 Chitinophagales bacterium
AAACCGCTCTTTATTTCCCACCGAGGTAGAGAAATAGAAATTGCAGTAGTTACATGCCTGCTTACAAAAAGGGATATGTATATAAATGCCAGCCACCGGCGAAAGATAGTTATGCCGCGCTAATTTCGGGTTTGTAATCCAAATTCTGCTTAGCCTGTTGTACAGGGGCGGGTGTTTACTGTGTATATGGAAAATGTAAGTATGGCTTTAGCGTTATCTTAGCCTTTAATATTATGCGCAGCCTGTTAACCGCGGTTTTTGTTTTTATGCTTGGCAATTTAATTGCCCAAAACCGCTATACAGTACAAATAACCGCCAGCGACCAACCCCCAACATTCTTTACCAAAAAATTTGGCTACAATGTACATGCAAAAGACTCGGTACAAGCCCGGCGCGATGCACTTACGTTGCTTCAAAAAATCCGTTCGTTTGGTTATGCCGGGGCTTCTATAGATAGTATTAAAGGCGATTCGCTGCACACTTATATATATATGTATATAGGCGACAGGTTTGAAAGCATGGCTTTAAGCAACGGCAATGTGGATGAAAGGCTGCTTGGCGATGCCGGAGTTAAAAATGCAGTGTTAAGCGGCAAGCCCGTGCCGGTAAGTGTGGCACTACAGGTAAAAGAAAGGCTGTTGCAGCAATGCGAAAATAGCGGCTACCCTTTTGCCACTGTGCGGCTTGATAGCTTTACCCGGCAGGGCAGCAGCCTTGCCGCCAAAGTTTTTTTAGATAAGCGCGAACTGATACGGTATGACACTTTGCGTATATTGGGAAAAACAAGGACCAAAAATGTTTTTCTGCGCAATTACCTGGGCATTAAAACCAGCAAGCCTTATGACGAAGCCAATGTGAAACGTATTAACCAGCGCCTGGCCGACCTACAGTTTGTAGAAATTATACAGCCGCGCGATGTGGAGTTTTTAAACAGCAAGGCCAAAGTGAATGTGTTTTTAAAAGATAAGAAAGCCAGCCAGTTCGATTTTTTATTAGGTTTCCTACCGGGCTCTTCTGGCCAAAAGCTTTTAATAACCGGCGATGCCCACCTTCATTTATACAGCATGTTTGGAATGGGCGAGGAGTTTAGCCTGCAATGGCAAAAGCTGCAACCTAAAACCCAAACCCTGAATGCCAAAATTGTTTATCCTTATTTAATAGGGTTGCCTTTGGGGGTAAACGTAACCTTTGATTTATACAAGCGCGATACCACTTATGTAGATATTAACGGTGACTATGGCATACAATACCAACTGGCAGGCAGCAATTACCTCAAGGCATCGCTTAAGCAAAAAATAACCATTGTTACCAATGTTGATACCAATTATATTATTGCCAACCACACCTTACCGCAAAACCTTGATATAAGCAGTAACGATTTTGCCCTGGAGTTTTTTTTGCAGAAGCTTGATTACAAATTTAACCCCACATCGGGGTTCGATTTAACCATTGGGGCATCGGCGGGTGTAAGGGTTATTAAAAAGAACAACAACATTACCCAGTTATTTGATGAACTCAATGGCAGGTATTTCAGCTACCTGTACGATACGGTGCGCCTGAAAGTATTTGAATTCAGTGCAGGGCTTAATATTGAAAAGTACTGGCGGCTGGCGCCACGCCATACTATTAAAACAGCTATTGATGGCAAATATCATTATGCCCCTCAGATATACCAAAACGAAGAATACCGTTTGGGCGGCATCAATTCATTACGCGGGTTCGACGACCAGTCTATATTTACCCCTTATTATTTAATGGGCGATTTTGAATACCGCTTTCTGCTTTCCAAAAACTCATACATTAGCGCATTCTTCAACGCGGCGATGGTAAAAAATGCCCCCGACAGAAACGGTACGTTCGATTATCCTTTTGGTTTTGGTGTAAGCGGGGCTATTGAAACCAAAGCCGGCATTTTTGGTATTTCGTATGCAATGGGCAGGCAGTTAGGCAATCCTGTTACGTTTAAATCAGGGAAGATTCATTTTGGTTACATAAATTATTTTTGAGCGTGAAGTTTATATCGGCGTTATTACTATTACTACTTACCTTTTGTTGCAGGGCACAACCTGATAACGATACTACATCTGAAACGGTTAATGTATATGCGCAGGCCCAACGTTATAATTTCGACAGCACACGTTCGTTGCTTACCGCCAAAGGGCGGGTTTTTGAAAATGACATTGAACAATTAAATAGTAAAGGCAGGAACGGCGCTGTATTTATATTGATGATGGTAATGCTTGGCACGCTTACTTATTTGAAAACTGCTTTTAATAAAGACATTGAAGAGATTGTACAATCAGTATTAAACCGAAACCTTGCACAGCAAATTTTCAGGATGCAATCGAAAGAGGTTACGTTCTCATCTTTTGTGCTAAACGCAAATTTTATTGTAACCATCAGCTTATATGCGCGGTTTATTTTTGTAAAATACTTTCATATTTCAACGCTCGAAAATTTATCTGCAATACTTCTGTTGATTTTTTTATTCACATTTTTTTATCTCATAAAGCTTGGTGCGCTAAAACTGTTGGGGCTTATGTTTGAAGCAAAAGATGTGTGCAATGAATATATTTTTAATTTTACCACTATATGTAAAACATTAGGATTGGCGCTGCTTCCCGCCTTATTTATATTTTATACATCACAACAAAGAGTTTTTGATTTCGTTTTTGCGATAACCGCAATTGTTGTGCTGGCGCACGTTTTAGTGTTTGCGTGGCGAGGGTTATCCACAGGGTACAAATTAATGTACAGAAGCGTGTATCATTTTTTTATTTACGTTTG
>DASZPC010000357.1:0-1932 GCA_035550455.1 Chitinophagales bacterium
GGCCCCACCAGCAATGCGCAGCAGGTGCGGAACAATAAGCCCTACAAAACTAATAATGCCGGTAAAGGCAGTTACAACAGCAACCATTACCACATTAATGGCCATAAGCGACAGTTTAAGCCTGCGGATATTGGCCCCTAAGAGTGCAGCCTCGTCCTCGCCAAGCATTAAGGCGTTTAACTGTTTGGCATAAGGATAAGCAAGAAGAATACAGGTAATTGTAGAAACAGCAGTGATTAAACAGGAGTGCCAACCAGCACCTGAAAGTGTGCCAAGGCCCCAGAAAGTGATTGAACGGGCCTGTGGGTCGCGGGCAATGTAGGATAGGAAACCTACGCCGCTGAGGCATAAAGCATTTACAGCTATACCGGTTAGCAAAAGCGGTATAACCGAATTTTTTTGTAATCGGCCACCGGGGACAAGGAAATAAACCAAAAGGGTAGCTAACATGCCGCCCGCGCAAGCAGCAATGGGTAAGGTGCACTCTCCGGCATTGAAATGCAGAGCAGTGCCAAGGACAAAATAGAGCGATGCCCCAAAGGCTGCCCCGCTTGAGGTGCCCACCAAACCAGGCTCAACAATCGGGTTGCGAAAAAGCCCCTGCATTAGTGTCCCACCCACGGCCAGCGCCGCGCCTGCAATTACACAAAGCACAGCCCTGGGCAAACGTATTTGCATAAAAATGCGTTCGTTAAGGGTCAAATCTCCACATGAAAAAGTTTTTTTTAAGGCAGAAAATATTTCTGTATTTGAAATTTCAACAGCCCCGAAGCGCATACCAATAAACAAAGCTACCAGCAAAGCAAAGCTGAGCGCCCAGGCCATTTTGTTATGCAACTTATTGGTTGGCATTATTACTGTGGATCAACTTTTGCAGGTTCATTATCACTTCGCCGGTATGCGGGCCAAGATACACAAGGTCGTGCTCCCAAACCCGGTAAATCTTTTTGTTTTTAGCGGCTTTGGTGGTTGATACACCGGGCAGTGTTAAAATTCCGTCAATGTTGCCTCCCAGCCTGTCATAGCCAAAATCTGTTACTAATATCACATCGGGATCTGCTTTTGAAAGCACTTCTGCCGACAGGCGCATCATACCCCGTTCGCCCTCAATGGCCATTTTGCCGCCGGCCATATCAATCAGTTTGCCACCAGTGCTGTTATTAGTCATCATTAAATAAGATCCTGAACCAATGCGGCCAAAATGAATGATAGCCACCCTGGGCGAATCGGTATATTGATTAGCGTTTGCAATGGACTGTTGTATACCTGCATCCATCATTTTGCATAGCGAGTCGGCTTCATGTTCTTTATGAAAATATGCGCCCAGTTCGCGGATTAAGGCTTTTGTACCTTCAATACTATCGCCATCTTTAGGAAAAGTTTTGATAGGTATTTTCACATCGGCCACTTGTTTCATTACTGTCTCGGGGCCTACATTATTATCATGTATTATCAGGGTAGGCTTTAGCGATAAAATCCCCTCCACGCTCAAGTCACGGTGGTAGCCAACATTAGGCAGCTTTTGTACATCCGGCGGGTAAATGCTTGACAAATCCACACCAACAATATTTTGCTGAGCGCCGAGTTCCCAAATAATTTCGTTGTATTGTTTAGAAATGCATACAATACGCTCTTTTGTATCGGCTTTATTATCCTTATTACCAAACCGGCCACAGGCTGTAATTAATACCGTGGCGACAAAAGCTAACAGGTAAGATTTAGTTTTCATAGTAATTTATTTATAACCCGCCCCGGCACATATAGCCGGGGCGGGATTGATTAAATTATCAGAACCGGTATGAAATAGTGCCGCCACCATAGAATGTTGGCTTATAAGGTGCTGGTAAAAAGGCGCCATCAGTTAATTGATAAATGGTTTCCCCAACAAACATACCGGTGTAATAAGTGGCACTCAGTATATTGTCTATACCT
>DASZPC010000358.1:0-3825 GCA_035550455.1 Chitinophagales bacterium
AGGGGTTGATGATTTTGGTATTGGCCTGATGCTTAAAACAAGGCAGGTTAAAAAGATGATTTCCAGCTATGTGGGCGAGAACGCCGAGTTTGAACGCCAATTGCTTTCGGGCGAATTACTTGTTGAACTTTTGCCACAGGGCACCCTGGCCGAGCGCATACGTGCCGGTGGCGCTGGCATACCATTGTTTGCAACCCCAACCGGTTACGGTACCGAAGTGGCCGAGGGCAAGGAAACCCGCGAGATAAACGGAAAGATGTATGTGATGGAAGAATGGCTGAAAGCCGATTTTGCCCTGGTAAAGGCCTGGAAAGGCGATACTATGGGCAACCTTATTTTTAAAGGCACAGCACGCAATTTTAACCCGATGATGGCCACAGCCGGCAAAATTACTATTGCTGAAGTGGAAGAGCTGGTTCAACCCGGCGAGTTAGACCCTAACATGGTACACACCCCGGGCATTTATATCGACCGGATATTTAAGGGTATGAATTATGAAAAACGAATAGAGCAAAGAACAGTAAGTAAATAAGCGCAAAGCCAATTATTTTCTCAATACTAAATACTAAAATATGCCACTTGATAAATTCGGAATTGCAAAACGTATAGCCAAAGAACTACAGGATGGCTATTATGTAAACTTGGGGATTGGCATACCAACACTGGTAGCTAATTACATACCCGCTGGTATGAATGTAATATTACAAAGCGAAAACGGGCTGCTGGGCATGGGGCCATTCCCTGTTGAAAGCGAAGTGGATGCCGATCTGATTAACGCCGGCAAGCAAACAGTAACCATGCTGAAAGGCGCATCGCTGTTTTCTTCAAGCGATAGCTTTGCTATGATACGCGGCGGGCATGTGGACCTTACCGTACTCGGTGCCATGGAAGTAGCCGAAAACGGCGACATAGCCAACTGGAAAATACCCGGCAAGATGGTAAAAGGCATGGGGGGCGCTATGGATTTGGTAGCTGCCACCGATAATATCATTGTAGCCATGATGCAAACTAACCCTAAAGGGGAATCGAAACTGTTGGCTGCATGTACCTTGCCTTTAACCGGCAAAGGTTGTATTAATCGTGTGGTTACTGATTTAGGATATTATGAAATTAAAGACGGGGCATTCCATTTACTGGAAATTGCCCCCGACGTAACTGTTGATGAAATTAAGGCTAAAACTGCCGGGAAACTGGTAATAGGTGACCACTTGAAAACTATGGAGGCCTGATTATTATTTAAACAAACGTATGCGCACAGCAAAACCATCCACACTATTTGCCTTTTGTATGTGGAGTTTGCTTATACTGCGCTTTGGTTACCG
This sequence comes from Chitinophagales bacterium, assembly GCA_035550455.1. GTDB lineage: Bacteria > Bacteroidota > Bacteroidia > Chitinophagales > LD1 > Bog-950. The sequence continues at coordinate 1,323 of DASZPC010000358.1, forward strand.
GTATGGCACCGGCGACCAGGTTGAACTCCTCCCCTATACTCTGTACCTTCACAATCCTTCGTTATACCCGCATGATTTTTTTATAAAAGGCCTTGATGCCTCAGTGCCAAATGAGCGTACCATTATGGCTACCCTGTTAGTGCCTTTTGTAAACCATCTTGAAATTACCTGCTTCCTCCTTCAACTACTGTCAACCATTTTCCTTGTAATGGGGCTGGAAATGCTGGCGCTACGGTTCATCAAAAACCGTTACCTGGCCTGGCTGGCTATTGCTTTGGCTATGCTGCCACTTAATAATTATACATTGGGTGATGTTGAACTTTACTCAGAGTGTTTCCAGGCAAGCGGGCTTGCCGTAGCAATAGTGGTGTGGGGTATTAACCTGTTTTTAGACGGAAAATATATTTGGGCCTCTATACTAATGACAGTTGCTACTTTTATTCATGTTTTAGAGGGTTTGGATGTAATGCTGGTGCTTTCAGCCATTATGCTTTTCAGCTACCTGATAAAAAAAACAGATTTAAAAACATTCCTTCTATTCATATCCATTTACGGGTTCACTGCCGGACTCTTTTTGTTGGATGTACTTATTCATAAATCAGGAACAGTTTTAACGGCATGTAACCCTGCATCGCCGAACGAATTATTCAAAATCATATTTATGTTCCGGCTGCCGCACCATTTCATCTTTAGCACATTCCCCCGGTTCCACATGTTGGTATATTTTCTGTTTACACTTTTTGCCTTGGTTTACTTTGCCGGGCATTCATCAAAAACATTTGAGTTTATACTTATTGGCACTATAGGTATGATTATTTACGCGTTTGCTGTAGATGATTTTCACAGTATTTTTATTGGGAATTTCCAGTTTTACAAATTAAGCATCTGGATTAAGTTTTTAGGGGTAGTAGCATTTGTGGGGCTGGGCGAGGATTTTTACCTGCAACATCTTAAATTACCCGAGACACTAAAAATTGAATTACCGGTTTTAATATCGGGAATAGCGATTGCATGGCTTATAATCATAAATTTCAATAGCTTCCTGCCTTATAAAGTGCCTTTTCAGCTATTTGGAATGAAGGAGAAAGACGACATGATTAACATTTGTGAACAGATAAAGGAAAAAACCCCTGCCGATGCAGTATTTATTCAATCGTTTGATAATAGCGAGTTGAAGTTTTACGCACAGCGTTCAAGTTTTGTAGAGTTTAAGGCCAATGTAAGGCATACCTGCTTTGTAAAAGACTGGTACCACCGCATACAATTGGTGTATGGGCTTTCTTTGAGCGATGCGCTCGAAGGCTTTAACATGCAGGATAAGGCAGATGAAACCTATTATACCGAAAGCCCCTGGCAGTTTCATAACCACAGCGGTTTTGGTATTACTCACATGCTTGTAAAGAAAGATTACAAACCACCCGTTGGCACTTTAATTTTATCGAACAACACCTATGCCGTATATAAACTTTAACGGGAATATTTTTCCTGAGCATGAAGCATTACTACCTGTTACGAACCGCAGTTTCAGGTATGGCGATGGCTTTTTTGAAACCCTGGCAATGTTTAACAAAAGGTTTCCGCTGTTGGAATACCACTGGAGCCGCATTGAATTTACCGCACAGGTTATTTCGGCTTACCTGCCTTCGCGTCTTGATATGGAAAAACTACAGGGTATGTTGCTTGACCTTGCATCGGTAAATGATGCCGCCCAAAATGCGCGTTTCAGGGTTCAGTTTTACAGAAAAGGAAGCGGGTTATTTCTACCGGTTGAAGATGAACTTGGATATGCTATTGCTATGGAAAAACTGGAGAATACAAAATTTGAGGCAGGCGATGGGCTTAAAGCGGGAATGCGCGATGACTGTTATAAAGCAATTTCGATGGTAAGCGATATAAAAAATTCAAGCGCATTGCCTTATGTGCTTGCCGCACAATTTGCCAAAGCCGAAGGCTGGGATGATTGCATACTTACCAACCACTACGGCCAGGTATGCGAAAGCCTTAACTCGAATATATTTATAGTAAAGGGGCATAATATGGTTACGCCCGACCTTGACAGCGCTTGTGTTAATGGCGTTATGCGCAGCTATCTGCTGGGCAGTATGGAAGGTGAGATTGAAGAACGCGAAATGGATGTAAGCGAACTTATTGCCGCCGATGAAATTTTACTTACCAATGCTGTAAAAGGTGTGCAGTGGGTAAAGGAGTTTAAAGGCAAAACCTACGGTGATAAAAAAGCGCAGGAACTGACAGCATTTTTAAATAAAAACCTTTTGGACGTGTAAGGCCCCGTACTATTACATATCTGCCAAATAAAAGATACGCTTATATTTGCTATAAACACACCCTGATGAATACCTTAAAACTTTCCATACTTGGGCTTGTATTGACCCTGATATTGTCAACCTGCAAAAAGCCTGACAACAACAATACCGATGGCCCATACCTGGTGTTTAAATTTAAGTTTGACAGCACACAGGCAAGGCTTGATAACTTTGGCCAA
>DASZPC010000359.1:0-3098 GCA_035550455.1 Chitinophagales bacterium
CAGCGCCATATCCTTTACTATAAAACCCTCATAGCCAGACCACTGCCTGAGGGCGGCATCCAATATATGTACTATCTTTAACCGGTTAGCAAACCGGGGTAAAAGGTCATCCAGTTTATCTTTAAAAATAATACTGTCCTCGTTGCGGTTGCCATAAAAAAGGGTTACCCTGCTTTTAGGCTCAACTGCTAATACAGATTTTAGTATTGACATTACCGGGGTAATGCCTGAGCCGCCGCCAAAAAGTATGTAATGCTTTTCGTTTTCAGGACTAATAGGCGAATGGAAATTGCCCATAGGTTCCATTACTTCCACTTCAACCCCGGGCCTGAAGTTGTCATTAATAAAATTAGAGCCTTTACCGCCTGCTACCCGCTTAACGGCAATAGTTGGTGGTTCATTCAAAAAAGGCGAACTGCAAAATGAGTAACTACGGTTAACGTTTTCGCCATCAACCATCAGTTTAAGTGTGGTATACTGGCCCGGTTTAAAAGCATAAGTAGCCTTTAATTCATCGGGTACCAGAAAAGTTATTGATACAGCATCTGCAATTTCATTTTTAACCTCAATAACCTTCAACTTATTGAACCTGGACATGCTTATAATTTAGGGCGCAAATATAAAAATATAGGGACGGCTTTCGCCGTCCCTATATGAAAAGCAAAGAACTTTTAAGCCTAACAAAAGTGCTCAAAAACCTTTTTAAGATGGTTGGCAATAGTTTCGGCATTGTTGCCCTCAATTTGATGGCGTTCGATAAAATGAACCAGTTTGCCATCTTTAAACAAAGCCATACTTGGCGATGAAGGCGGATAAGGCAAAGTATATTCCCGCGCCTTGTTTACAGCATCTTTATCAACCCCGGCAAAGGCAGTTACCAGTTTGTTGGGCAACTTTGCCGAATCTTTTACTGCCATTTTTATGGCCGGGCGGGCGGCGCCTGCTGCGCAACCGCAAACTGAGTTAAACACCAGGAACACAGTTCCCGGTGTTTGTGTTAATGCTATATCAACATCAGCGGGGGTTAATAATTCTTCGAAACCCACCTGTGTAAGGTCGGCCTTCATTGGTGCTACTAATTCGGCAGGGTACATATTTTTTATTTTTAGTTTATTATAAAAATCCAAGTTCCAGTTTAGCCTCTTCACTCATCATTTCCTGGCTCCAGGGCGGGTCAAAAACCAGTTCAATTACCGCATCTTTAACGCCTGCCACAGCTTTGCTTTTCTGTTCCACCTCGCCGGGCAAACTTCCTGCTGCCGGGCAATTAGGTGAAGTTAAAGTCATTACCACCTCAACAGTTTTATCTGCTAAAATGTTCACTTCATATATTAAACCCAGGTCGTAAATATTAATGGGAATTTCGGGGTCATAAATAGTTTTAAGCACCTCAATGACCGCTGCTTTCATATCCCCGTCTTTTACTTCATCACTCACAGGCGCGAATTTAGACGAATTCTAAACAAAAGAAAACCTTAACGGTTCACTCATCATGTATTTAGGCTACACTCAGGCCCATATTTAATGCGGTTGCCCTACCGGGATCGAATCAGATGCCGGCTTAGGCTGCGTTGTATCTGCTTTAGGCGCCTCTGCCGGAGGCTCAGCTACAGGCGGTGTTTGTTGTGTTGCCGCCGGGGCATCCTGCTTTGCCGGTTCGGCAGCAGATGGTGTTACGTCGCTTTTAGGTGTTTCGGATTTTATTTCCTCCTTCGGCGCCGGGGCAACACTATCCTGCTTAGCTGGCTGCTGAACCGGTGGCGTAACCGTTGGTGCTGCAACCTGTTTAGGTGGCTCCTGCTTTATTTCGTCCTTAGGTGAGGCAACTGTTGTATCGGGCTGAGGCGTTTGCTGTGCAGGCGCCTGGCTTGCCGTAGTATCAACGTTCGGTTTATTCCTGTCTGGCGGCGGGCCCGATAAAATGCCGCCATCACCGGCCCCTTTCATCTGCTCAACGTTATTAATTTCATCCTGTTGCTTTTGCTCCTGCATTTGCTCTTGTGTTTTTACCGTATCGGTATTCTGTTCGGCAGGTTTCACCCTGTCTGGCGGCGGGCCCGAAAGGATTCCCCCGCTGGTTCCTTTCATGTCCTGTATCTGGTTAATCTCTTCCTGTTGTTGGTTAACCGGCGCCACACCAGTATCTCCGGGCATTTCATTCAGGCCCGAAGTATCGCCTGCCATCGGTATTTCTTCAGTTGGCGCGTGCATTTCGGGGTGCGGACGGCTAACGCCGTTGGCACGGTCCTTCATGTAATCAACAAAATCCTGCTCATCCAAAGGCGAACCCGGCGCATAAACATAAAAACGGTTCTTCTCTCCTTTTATCTTCCGCTTATCAGCAGGCACAGCAATCAATTGGTTATTGAGGTCGCTATACGATGATATTACAGCAAGGGTGCCCGGCCTGTAATTAAAATAAAACCACCCCTTGGTTCCGGTTTGAATATAAATGGTAAAAATGTCGGCGCCACCTTTGTATTGCAATTCTATATAGCCATCCAACTTTTTATTCACCACTTTTTTGCCAACCATAGCCACGCCTATTTTACCAACCGAACGCAACGAAATATCATCGGGGTCGAAAACAAAGTTTACATCGGTAAATACAATATTCTCATCCAAATCTTTGGGACGCTTATTAAAGGCTGCGGTTTTAATAAAATCATCCAGTGTTTTCTTATCGTCCTTTTCATCACATAGTTCGGTAATGGCCTTGCGCGACTTATCATTATCGTAATTAATATCGGGCTGGTCGGCATTATCGTTCACCATGTAAAATTCAAACCGTTCCTGCATTTTATCATTCATCCGCGGGTCAATGGCAAAAGTGAGGTTCAGTTTGTATTTACCTGAATCGAGCAAAGTTTCAGCAGAACCGGCAGCCGCTGTTTTTATAATGCCGAAATTGGTTCCCAGGTCAAATTTCCCTTCGGCCTTTATAAACCCGGTTTTATCATTGTATTTAATTACGTTGCCACGCAAGTTATTTTGCTTAATCTTCAGCGAGTCGCCAAACATATATTCCCCATCGGGCAGTTGCGTTACAATGCCTGATGTTTTAAACACGGTTAAATCTGTATTGCTGCGCTTTGCCG
>DASZPC010000360.1:0-3557 GCA_035550455.1 Chitinophagales bacterium
TTATTATGAAACGTATGGTGAAGTATTCCCAGAAAATGATTTTGATATAGCAATTATAGCAGACCGTGATTATGACCGTATCCCAGCAGGGTTGCAAATTCAGCAGTTTATCACGCATGAGCAATCTTGGAGTATTTCTGGAAATCCAGATGTCTTTAAATATGCTATTAAGCGAATTGCATTTGACTCAGGTGATGAGATGATTGTTGCGCCCGACATTAACTCATCTGAATTGGTGGGTATAATTATGATTTTTAATGAGGTTGAAGCAGGTGTGGTTCTTGCCAAGAGGAAACAGGCTAAAATTTAACTGTAATTGGTGGAAACATCTTCTCTAAAACGCGGTCAAAATCCTCTTTGGCATTTGGATTTAATTCGCTTTCTGGAATATTATTATACCAATCCTCGCGCTCTTTTTCCGATTCTGATTTTACAGATTTTTTCTTCGTTGATTTTTTGACCTTCATAAAGCAAAGTTATCGCTTTGCTCGTGCCGATATATCTATGAAATCAACTTTTCAACAGCCCCAAAAGTTAGTCGGCGGTTTGTTCAATTGAAACATTAAACCTGCCAGTTGCGCTACCGCCATCTATTGTAGGCTCATGTGTTTCTATTTGACCAGAGGGGTATTCCCAAACGTTATAGTCAACCCTGATTTGTTTGTCGCAATCAACGCCTCCACCACCATCACAGTCAATATCATGTGTAGCCTGCCAATTACGCTCAATATCCATTTCCCTTTCGTGGGTTTCTACTACCTCGAAAACAAGGCCAGCTCCATCAACGGTATGAATCGTGCCGCAGTCCTCGCATTTTACTTCTAATTCTCCAGTGCATATTAGCATGTTATAGATTTTAGACTGCTAACTTACATTTTAAAATGTTACTACTAAATTTAATTCAGCCAATATGTCTTACTTTTGGGGTAAGTGTTCTAACCGGATAATCGCCGAAATTTCACATTTATGTGAAATTATAGTTGAGGTATTTGTTGCAATAAGGGGACGCGGGTATGTATATTTGGTAATATGGCAACCGCAGAAAACGGGTTATTGGGTTCGTATCTGACTTTAAATTTGGTTATAGCTAAGTGGCTGAAAATCAGTGGAGTATCTATTTATCCGTCTAAAGTAGATAACCCGCTGTAAATGAGTTAGTTATGCGAAAAAAATAGACGATTTAGACGAAAATAGAGCGGTTTTAGAGCCTGTTTAGAGTGCCTTTAATACATCGGCCTGCACATAAAATTTGGAGTAAACATCTATGTAAACATCCTGCGTTAAAATTTGATTGCTGGTGCTGCTAACCCGAAGCTGGATACTATCGGAACTGATGTAGCTTTTGAGTTCAACATCGTTTACATCGAGGCTTAACTGCGAGCCTGCATTGGAAGGGATGTTTTGCTTTCCGGCAATTTCCACCTCGGGCAAATTGGGCGCTGAAATGTAAACGCTTACACTTTGCAAAAACGAAAAGGTTTGGCCCTGCGGCGAAGTAATGTTGAGGCTCATTTGGTTCAGCTTAATGCTTTTCACCAAATCGGCGCGGGTGTTGTTGGATTCAAAATTCTGGGTGGCATTGGTGGTTACTTCGGGCGAATATATTGTTAGCGGAAGCCCTACCGGCAACCCGGCAGCATATACCACCTGGGCATCGTAATCAACATAAAACCGGGTTAGTTTATCAATGAGCTTACACGAGCCGGTGTATAATAAACCAAAAGCCAAAAAAGCAAATAAGATGCGTTTCATAGAAGCTTTATTTAACAACGGCAGTATTAACAAAAAACGTATGTAGCCGAAAGCTACTGGGCATTTTTTGAATTGATACCCACCTGCATAAGGCGGTCGTGGTCGAACCAGCAGGAAATTACGCAATCGGCCAAAGCAAATTCGGCATAGCCCGAGCTATAGGCCACCAGTGGTTTGCCAAGGTGGGCTTTTACATCGGCAGAGGTCATACCGAATTTAAGGTTGCGCGGCAGGCGGCCCGAAAAATTGCCGTAAACAGTGCTTTTAGAGTATAGGTTAATTTGGTCGAGTATGCCGTTTTTGAGGACTAACTCAATGCCCTGGTCGGAGAGATAATGACCATTGGTAGCCATTGAAAGTTTGTAGTTTTCTTCCAGGCTTTTCAGGTCTTCGCTTTCGCCTGCTTTGCCAATGTAAGTACTAAGGCCATCGCCCTCGGGCTGCGTTTGTGCCATTGCCGGGTGTGTAAAAAACAGAAAGCCTGCCATAACGGCAAATGATAAAATGCTTTTGATACGCATACGATATTATTTTAATTACCCCGATGGGGGAGCGGGCATCCAATTGAGGCCCAATATAGTTAACCAGAATCAATGCAGGAAAAAAATTATTATACCTCTTTTAACAAAGTGCGGAACACCATGTATTTGCCGGGGAAGTTATCCTGTGTTTCTTTTTGCAGGGCCGGGGCAAACTGTTGCTGGTAGGTAAAATAATTGCTGATGGTTTCGGTGCTGTATTGAATACTGTAGGAGATACCATCGGTGGTGTCTTCTTCGAGTATGCGGAAGATTTTATAGCCGGTAAAGCAACCGGTTTGCATAACACGCGGTATATGGTCCTCTTTCATCCACAAAAGCCAGACATCATGAACGCTGAGGTCGATTTTTACGGTAACGTTATAGATAATCATGGGGCTAAAATAACCGTAGCGGCAAAATTTTATATTATAAAGCGGGTGTTACTCGGTAATTTTATCGCCCCGCAGCAGGCGGAAGCGTTTGCGGGCCTCAATAACAAGCAGCGAGTTGCTGAAATCGGTAATAATAGATTTATAAAGCTCTTTGGCTTTGTCCTTATCGCCCAGGTGCTGCTCGTAAATTTCGGCCAGCATAAAAGTGGCATCGTCGCCTTTCAGGTCGGTTTTGTAATTTTTAATAATGTCCTGAAGATAGGGTATGGCTTTGTCAAATTCTTTATGCTTTACGGCAATTTCGGCTTTGGTATATTCAATATCATCAGTAAGGGCATGGCCGGGATAAAGGTGCAGGATAGAGTCGAGCGTATTAAGCGCATCGCTGTCGCGGTTTTGAAATTCAAGCAACTGCGCATGGGCATACATTTGCATGGGCGTGGCAATTGTATCGAGGCCGAGGTTATCAATAATAAAAACGGAAAGCTCAATAGCATCATTAGAGATAAGTTCGGAGGTGGATGATTTAAGCACTTCTAACTGTGTTTGCGCCCAGTCGAAATCGCCTTTGTAGTAAGCCCACTTGGCGTTCCTGAAACGGGCCTCCTCGCCAAGAGGCGAATCTTTTTCGTCTTTATCAACCTGCGAATAAAGCAGGGTTGATTCCCAGGGATTGCCGGTTATGAGGTAAAAATCGCCCAGCGATAGCTTGGCTTTGTTGCGCAACTGCTGGGTTATACCCGGCATGGCAATTATTTCTTTGCACAGGCTTATGGCGCCTTCCACATCGTGCAGGGAAAAGCCTTCGAGGTCGGCCAGTTCCTTCATGGATTGTGCGGTACGAAAGCTGCGGTCGTTTTAGTTTATAAATGCCAGGTAATCGTTTTTTATG
>DASZPC010000361.1:0-2998 GCA_035550455.1 Chitinophagales bacterium
GGATAGCCATTCCAGTCGCGCTTGCTTAGCTCTGTATAATGTTTATCGCCGGTTAAAAATATTACCCCGGTTATATTATTATCTGCTATAAAACTCAGCAAGTCATCCCTTTCATGCGGGTATTTGGCATACGACTCTCCATAATAACTATCGTTCAACACCTGCGAACCTGTACAGATAAATTTAAAGGTGGCTTTGCTGGCCTTTAACGCCTCTTTTAACCACTTTACCTGTTCAGCACCAAAATATGCGCCCATGGTATCGCCGGGCGAATCGCGGTACCAACGGTCATCCGTCATAAAAAACTCAGCATCGTAGTACCTGAATGTAAAGTAGTTTCCTTTAAATGGCTGCTCAGCCGGGTAAGGGTTAGGCCAAAAACCTTTGAATATTACCAAAGATGAATCCTTTAAAGGGAACTTTTTATCTGAATCGTTCCATCCATAATCGTGGTCGTCCCAAATAGCATAATTAGGCTGTGCAGCCAGGAATTCGGCCAGCGACAAATAGCTTCGCCTGATGGTTAAATTCCGCTTAAACATGCCATCGTAACTGGTATAATGCTTATGGAAATAATAAAGGTTATCGCCCAGCCATACCATAAAATCGGTACGCTGTTTTTTCATGTGCCCAAAAATTTGCTGGGCCCCGCCGGGAAAAACAATTCTCGAAATATCGGTATTCAATAAAGCACATGAACCGAAAAGGAAGTCCATGTCTTTAACCGCTGAATCGGACTGGGTAGTGAAAAAGCATTTCGGCTTTAGCAACAAAGGGTCGAACGGAATTACCACTTTGTACACATGCGCAGGCAACAAGCCTTTAAAATCTGCAATTAATGCTGTGTTGCCTTTGCGGTCGCTTATTTTATGAAAGCCCGATGGGAAGTAGCTTTGCTTATCAAGCGTATCCATAAGGCTTACCATATTCTGGCCATCGCCCCGGTATGCCAGCCATACACAGGCAGTGGTTTGGGTTACCCCACCTACCAACGGCCATGCAATAAGCCTTGGCTTTTCAGGATTTTGCGAAAACCCCAAAAAGGCAATAAGCAGTATTGCAAATGTTGCCCCGGCTTTTTTCATAAAACTATACCAGCCCCGGCCGGGTTATTTTATAACCAGCTTTCTTTCGATTACCGATTGGCCTGCCTGAATGCTAACCACATAAACACCCGAGGCAAGGGCGCCACTCTTAATTTCGGCGGTGTTATCACCGGCATCCATGGCGCCATCAAAAACATTCAGCACCTGCTTACCTGTAATGTCAAACACCTTTATACCAACATGCTGCTGGCTTGCTAAATTCATTATAAGTGTGGCGTTACCACCTGTTGGGTTAGGGAATAACTGAACGTTTGATGCGGTAAGGCTGTTTTCATCAATACCGGTAGTAAGGTCATCGCCAATATTTATATCGTCAATATACAGGTTATTGCCCTGAACCGAAGTAAAGGCCTGGAACCTGAAAATTACATGCGCTTGCGCCATAAGCGACGAAATATTTATCGTTACTTTTTTCCAGAAAGCCGAGGTTTGTGTAGGCACAAAATAGCCCTGCACATAGCCCGCATTTACTGCCGTGGTATTTGCCACACGGTATATAGCGTTCCAGCTGGTACCGCAGTTAGCACTTACCCATACAATTAAAGAATCGGGCAGGTTGTTGTAGTACTGGTTAGAGGTAGCCCATGAATAATAAAAGGTCATATATTTTTGCGATGAGGTAAGCGACCGCATGTCAATACCGGGAGATATTATTTCATCAACATCATGGTTGGCGTGGGCATAATAGTTATTCAAAACCACTGAACCCGAACCGGTGTGCGAAGCACTGGTAGTTTGTTTAAACCAGGTTATGTTATTATCATAAGTATTGCTTGCATCGTAATTGCTTGTAGCCCATATACCATCAAAAATACCAGGGTTTTCAAACCCTTCGCGATAAGGGGCTACCTGGGTTGAGTATTCGGGGGCAACGTATACCAAAGTAGTATCGCTTTTTGTGCTTTGGCCATAGGCATTGCTTACTGTAAGCGTTGCCGGCTGCCAGCCCGGTGTGCTAAAGGTAACCTGCACATTGGCGGTGGTAGCGGTTGATGGATTTCCGGTGGGGAACTCCCAGTAATAGTCCATACTATCGGCATTACCCGAAGTGTTGATGAAGGTAACTGAGCTACCCGAACAAATTGTCCTCTTAGATACGTTAAAGTTAGCAATAGGGGCACAGGGTGTACGGGTGGTGTTTGATGTTCCGGTGGCTACCAGGTTCGAATCGGACCAAAGGTTATTACGCCCGGCAATTGATGAATTAGCAGAAGCCAGCCACCTTGCTTTTTGGCCTTCAGTAAACATAATGGAGCAATAAGAATACTCCATATAGTTTTGATAGTTTTCAATTACCCCGTGCTGGCAAACCTGTGCGCCCGAAGCAGAAGGGCAGTATAGCCAGCCTTTTGTTGGCGGGGTATCTTCCACTTCATCATCGCCGCAACTTTGGCCGGGGTTGTTATTATTGCCCCAGCAATGCTGAAGGCTGAAACAATGGCCTATTTCGTGGGTAAGCGCCCGCGAGCTACCTGTGCTGCCAGTGCCAATGCTGCCTATATAGTTGTGCAGGATTATTACCCCATCGCGCGATGGAACGCTGTACTGCACAGCAACATCGGCCGGGTAATACGCATAACCGGCAGCACCACCGCCCATTTGCCTAACCACCCATACATTCATATACTTTTCGCGGGGCCAGCCATTAAGCTTTGAGTAGTCGTCGCCTACGTAGGTTTGATCGCTGTTTACCCTGTCGATACCATTTGTGCAATTGCCCCAGGGGTCAATATTGGCAAGGCGCCATTGCACATTCATATTAGCAATAATGTATTTAAAATTACTAACTGCATTGGCTGTGTCGGCGTTTTGCTTGTTGTAATCGCGGTTTAATATGCGCACCTCATCTTCCACCTGAGCATCGGTAATGTTTTCTGAACCACCCTGGTTAA
>DASZPC010000362.1:0-6943 GCA_035550455.1 Chitinophagales bacterium
AATTTCGGGGGGGCCACCAAGCGGGAACAAAACGTCAACCGGTTGTGGGTATGAGGATTATTGGGTGGTGAAAATAGATAGTAACGGAAATGAACTTTGGGATAAAGATTATGGTGGTTTAAATGGAGATGATTTGAGGAGTGTTGTTCAGACTAAAGATAAAGGATATTTAATAGCCGGGTATTCTAATTCAGTACCTAGTTGCGATAAATCAGAGATTAATCTCTCTTTATTCCAAACATGGGTGGTGAAGGTTGATTCATTGGGCAATAAAGAGTGGGATAAAACTATTTTTACCATTGGCTCTGGAGAGTTGGATGGTTATGCTATTGAAACATGTGATGGTTGTTACGTTATAGCCAATGGAACAAGGGCAGGAATAGGCGGTTACAAAACCCAGCCCAACTGGGATTTATCCGATGCAACATATGATGTTTGGTTAGTAAAGTTTTGTTTTACCGGCACGCCCGAAGGGATAAATCAATTGAGCCAACAAGCAAGGATTAAAGTGTTTCCAGCCCCCTTTACCCAGGATTTAAACGTCAACATTCAACAACCCGGTTTAAAACAGGCCACCATCAGCATTTGCAATATACTCGGCCAAGCCGTTTACACCAATACAGAAACTAACCTTAGCCCCAACTACACCAAAATGCTCGATTTGCGTTACCTGCCCAATGGTATTTATTTTGTAAAAGTGGAGGTAGATGGAGCCGTAGAGGTTAAAGAAGTTGTTAAGGAGTAGTATTGCCCTGTAATGGCATTTCCAAGAGCTACAACTTTGTTTTCTATACATCTCAGTAGCCCTTTTTAGAGAACAGGTGTTCATGCACACTACCTGCATGGACGCCCATATTCTATTTTTTGCAGCAGGTAGTATTTTTTGGCTATGAGCGCCTACCTTTGTTTGATATGAAATGCCTTACTTTATTTAAAATAAAGGTATATGAACCCTACATTACAGGCACAGTTTAATGACATTGAATCTTCGCGCAAGGCCTTGTTCAGCTATTTAGCAAAATATCCAGACGAGGTATTAAATAAGCAGCCAGCGCCCGGTTCGTGGAGCGCTGTGCAGGTAATTGAGCATTTGCTTTCATCGGAAGAAGCCTCGCTGAAATACCTTCAAAAAAAGACCCTGGATACTTCAAAGGCCCAAAAGGCAGGGTTGGCAGGCAAATGGCGCTTGCTTAAAACCAAACTGGTGTTTGCCGTGCCTTTAAAATTTAAGGCCCCCGAGGCCCTGGCCCCCGATAACGCTTTTGTTAAACTGGCCGATTTGGAGCAGCGTTATAATAATGTGCGGAGCGCCACCATACAGCTATTGGGTAAACTAAGCGATAGCGAACTGGAAAAGGAACTTTGGAAAAATATTATTTCGGGTAAAATGAATGTTTACCAGATGCTGGAGTTTTTTGGCTTTCACTTTGACAGGCACAGGGCGCAAATTGAACGCGCTGTAAAGCAGGTACAATAATTACGATTTCAGGGTAACCCCCATTTCGGCATTTTCCCGCTCAATAAGCCCCTCGCTCAATTCGCTCAGTAATTCAACAAGGCGGTTTGTTTTAGTGGTGCCTAATATATCTACAAAAGTAGCGGCAAATTCCCGGGTGTTATTGTAGAAATACTCCATAAAATCCACGCCTTTTTTGGAAATAGATATAATTTTTGCCCGGGAGTCGTTCGGGTCAGGCAATACATCTATAAATCCCCGGCTTTCAAGTAAAGTAACCATTTTGCTCATGGCCTGCTTGCTTACCCTTGCTTTTTTGGCCAGTTCGTTATTATTCCAGTTATCGGCGCTTATAATGCTTATCAAGCGCAGGTGTTCGGGTTGTATATCTGTCCAGCCGTCTTCCAGCCATTTACGGCTGCTCCACTCGTGCATAACGCGGTACATAATATAAATAGAACGGCACAGGTTTTTCTTCCGCTTCAATATTAACCCGTCCAATTTTTTTTTGGTCGCCTTATCCAACATTTGTTTTAAAATTTTGTTCTTATCCGTTCGTCATGCAAATGTAGTAATAAAAATTTTTTCGTCAACTCATTTGACAATTTAGTCAACTTGGTTTACGTTTGCACCGCAAAAGCGATTAAAATATGGCTGAGAATAACGAAAAGACAAGTGTTAAAACAATCATTTTCAGGGTGATATTGGGTATTGCCCTGCTGGTTGGGGGGTATTTTGGGGTAACTAAAATTATGTATGCCCTGCACCACGAAACGACCGATAACGCCCAGTTGGAGGCCAGGTTTGTGCCTATCCTGCCCAGGGTTTCGGGGTATATTAAGAAACTGGATGTAGTAGATTATGCTACTGTTAAAAAAGATAGCCTGTTGGTTGAAATTGACGATACCGACCTGCAATTGCAATTGCAGGAAATGGAAGCCGATTTGGCCCAGGCCCAAACCGATATAACCAATGCCCAGGCTTCTATAGCCAATTCAGAAGCTGCTTTGGCTGAAACCAAAGCCAACCTGGATGTAGCGCAAACCCGTAAGGCAAAAGCCGAGCAGGATTACCAACGCGACCAAAACCTTTTCCGCGATGGCGCTATTACCAAAAAGCAACTGGATGATAGCAAAAGTAACCTTGATGTGGTTGAAAAGCAGGCTGAGGCAAGCAAAAACGATGTAAATGTGGCACAAACCCGAGTAGGTGTAATTGCGGCCCAGCTTAAAAAGGCCCAGGCTATTATTGACCTGAAGAAGGTGGCTATTGAGCAGCAAAAGCTTAAAATAAGCTACTGTAAAATATATGCCCCCTGCGATGGTAAAATTGGCAAGCGCAGTATAGATGAGGGCCAGTTTGTGCAGGCCGGGTCGCCGTTGTTTACGGTGGTAAACGATGAGGATTTTTGGGTGGTGGCCAATTATAAGGAAACCCAACTGGAGCACCTGAAGCCGGGCAGCGAGGCAGAAATAGTAATGGATGCCTACCCCGATATAAAAATGAAGGGTAAAATAGCTTCGTTTTCGGATGCTACGGGAGCTAAGTTTTCGTTACTGCCACCGGATAATGCCACCGGCAACTTTGTAAAAGTAACCCAGCGTGTACCTATAAAGATTGAATTTGAAAATGCAGCGCAGTACAAGGACAAACTGCGTGCCGGTATGAATGTGTTTGTTTCGGTACCTTATTAACAGAGATAGTACTAATATCCCTAACCGGTTGTTTCTTGCTTTAGGTGTTTTAAAAAAGGGAAATGAAGAATTTCGCTAAAATCATTATCGTTTTTACCACCATCTCGGCGGCCATCATGGAGCTGATAGATACGTCTATCGTTAACGTGGCGCTTACCGATATGGCCGGCAACCTTGGCGCCACTATTGAGGATGTTAGCTGGGTAATTACCGCATACGCCATTGCCAATGTTATCATCATCCCGATGACCAGTTTTTTGGCCCAGTATTTCGGGCGTAAAAACTATTACCTGTATTCCATTATCATATTTACGGTGGCGTCGTTTATGTGTGGGAACTCCACCACCCTATGGGAGCTTGTTTTATGGCGTTTTGTACAAGGTATTGGCGGCGGGGCTTTGCTGTCAACTTCGCAATCTATTTTGTTCGATACCTTTCCGGTTGAAAAGCGGGCAACCGCATCGGCTATTTTTGGTATGGGCATTGTTATAGGCCCTACCGTTGGCCCTACCGTTGGTGGTTTGTTGATTGATAATTACAGTTGGCCGCTTATATTCAATATTAATATTCCTTTTGGCATACTGGCCGCCACGCTTACCTATTTCTTTATTACCGATTCGGTGCACCATACCACCAAGCCAAGAATTGACTGGATTGGTATTGTATTATTAACGGTAGGCATAGGTTCGCTGCAATATGTGCTGGAGCGCGGAGAAACGAACGACTGGTTTGATAGCCCTGCCATACGTGTTTTTGCGGTTGTAGCAGCGGTGGCGCTGGTGGTTTTTGTTATTTACGAAATATACGAAGAGGAGCCGGTGGTGAACCTGCGGCTGCTCAAAGACTCGAACCTTACGTTTACCACCATTCTTACTTTCATCATGGGCTTTTCGTTGTTCACCTCGGTGTTTATTTACCCTTTATTACTGCAACGGGTATTGGGCTATACGGCTACGATGGTGGGGATGTCGTTATTGCCCAGTGCGCTTGGTTCAGTGCTGGTAATGCCCATTGTAGGCCAATTGTTACAGCGGGGCGTATCGCCAAGGGTGTTTATAACGGCAGGTTTTATTACGCTGATGGGCTACGGCTGGCTGCTATATGTAAACAGTGATATTAACAGCAGCCTTAGCGATTATTTTTTGCCGCTAATGGTGCGTAGTGTGGGCATATCTATGGCGGCCGTAACACTTACCAACCAGGCAGTAGCAGGTTTAAAGCCCCGCGACATACCCCAGGGGGTAGCTTTGAATAACATGATGCGGCAACTTGGCGGGGCATTTGGCATTGCATTAATGAATACCTATATAGCACAAAGGTTTGCTATACACCGTACTGATTTAATAAGCAACATAACTGCCAGTTCGCCTGCTTTTATTCAACGCAACAGCGCTTTGGTGGCAGGCATGGCATCTAAATCAGTGGTGGCTGCCACGGCGCAGCAACAGGCTTACCAGTTACTTGATTTAACGGTAACCAAGCAGGCCTATCTTCTTACATACCTGGATGGTATTTTGTTCTCAGTGATTTTAATGCTAGGGGTATTTCCTATCATTCCGTTTTTAAGGGCAACCAAACTTAGCGCCGAGGCACAAAAAGCGGCTTCGGAGGCGGCGCATTAAAACTGTTATGAAAACCATCATGAAATTCAATTTTTTAAAAATGAAGTATAAAGCAATTTTATTGGCAGTGTTTATGGGCTTCTTTTCGGCAGGCCTTATTAACGCGCAATCTAATACGTATAATATACCCGACCAGCTTCGCGAGTTGATTAAAAAATCGTTTGATAACTACCCGAGGTTAAAAGCAGGCAATGAATACTTAAAAGCCAGCCAGGTACAGCGCGACCTTGCCAAAGCCGGGTATATGCCTACTATTGATGGCGAGGCCAGCTACCGCTATGGCAAACCAACGCCCGAACTTAATTTCCCCGGTATAGGTACTTTTGCCTTTATCCCTGCTAATAATTATGATTTTCATTTAAGCGCTAACCTGCCTATTTGGGATTTTGGCCGCACGCAGGCTAATGTACAGCGTACCCTGGCGCAAATTGAAACCAGCCAGGATAACCTGGAAGGTTCAAAACAAATGCTGGCTTACCAGGTGGCGGAATTGTACTGCGCTATTATTTTTTACAATAAGAGCATAGAGGTGCAGCAAGAAGAAATAAATGTGCTGAAAGAGAACGAAAAAATTATTGGCGACCGGGTAAAGGATGGCGATGCTTTGAAATTTGATTTGCTTTCGACACAGGTAAAGCGCAATGCAGCCGAAAACATGCTGATTGACCTGCAAAATGCCCTGAAAAAGGATTATGAGTTTATGGATATGCTAACCGGTACTGAAGGCGATGGCTACATAACCCGTACCGATATGACATTTAGCACCGAGGGGCATGAGGATATTTCGGCGGATAAAAATATTGACCTGAAATTATTGAACGACCAGTTAAAAATGTCGGAGGTTGAAATTAAAGCCGCCCGCAACAACTGGATGCCTACATTAAGTGCGCGCGGCCAAATTGGTTACCAAAACGGCTATGTGCCCGATGTAAATAAAATACAGCTGGCAGGCGCTGTTGGTGTGGGCTTAAGTATACCTATTTATGGTATTGACCGCCCCAACTACCGCATTAAAATTGCCAAAATAAACGCCCAGGCGGCGCAGTATAATATAGATGCGAAGAAGATGGAACTGGATAAAGACATAATGCAGGCCAAAACCGACCTTGCTTCGACCAAACAAAAAATACAGAATTACGAAGTGCAAATTCAGCAGGCACAGGAAGCGCTTAACCTTGCGAACATTCGTTACCAAAATGGTGTTATAACAAACCTGGAGTTATTAACGGCACAAACAAATTTACAGGATGCTGAATTGGGTAAAATACGGCTTGAGTTTCAAATACTACAATCGGTACTGCAAATCAACAAACTGGGTGGTGTGCAGTTTTGGCAATAAAGTTCTGCGGCTATATATGCCGTTATGTGCGGTTTAGGGTTGTGTGGTATCCCCTCCGGTAATACCGGAGGGGATTTGTTTTTTGCGGGGTTAAGAAAGCGTAACTTCGGTTTTCAGGTAAAATTTGATGGCTTTAATCATCGTTTCACTATAAAAAATAAATTATGAAAAAGATAGGCGTATTAGGCACGGGCGCAGTAGGCGCTACCATTGGGCGTAAATTAATTACGCTGGGCTATGAAGTAATGATGGGCTCGCGTACCAAAGGCAATGCAAAGGCGGTGGCCTGGGTTAACGAGCATACCAGCGGCGCCAGCGAAGGTACCTTTGCCGATGCCGTGCAGTTTGGCGATATAATTTTTAACTGCACCAAAGGCGAAATTACCCTGGAGGCCCTGAAACTGGCCGGCATTGAAAATTTTAATGGCAAAACAGTGGTAGATGTATCGAACCCGCTGGATTTTAGTAAAGGTATGCCGCCATCGCTGTTGATATGCAATACCAACTCGCTGGGCGAGGAAGTTCAAAAGCTGTTGCCTGGGGCTAATGTGGTGAAGGCGCTTAATACCGTTAACTGCGAGGTAATGGTTGATGCCAAGAAACCCGGGGCTGAAGGTACCATGCTTATTTGCGGCAACAATGCGCAGGCTAAAGAGGAAGTGCAGCAAATACTATGGCAGTTTGGCTGGACCGATATACTTGATATTGGCGATATAAAAGGGGCCCGCAGTTTAGAAATGCTGGTAATTACCTGGGTAAGCGTAATGCAAACCCTTAAAACAGCCAATTTTGCTTTTAAGGTGGCAAGGAGCTAACCTTTATAATCCATTTT
>DASZPC010000363.1:0-3588 GCA_035550455.1 Chitinophagales bacterium
GCCTTTTTGTGGCTGACCGGCTGGACCACCTTGTAAATAAAATAGATGGGCTGCTTGATAAAATGAAAGAAGGCTATACCGTTATAACCGACCGGTATTATTTTTCCTCCTATGCGTACCACTCGGTGCATTTGCCTATGGAATGGGTGGTGCAGGCCAATGCGCTCAGCGCCGGTTTGTTACGGCCCGATTTGAATGTTTTTATTGATATAGCGCCTGAAGTAGCCATGCAAAGGATTAATAAAGGCAGGCATGGGGCTGAACTATACGAAACACTTGAAAACCTGGCGGCTGTGCGCCAAAAATATTTCGAAGCTTTTGACTTGCTGAAGAATGAGGAAAAAGTGAGCGTTATTAAAGGCGAAGGAACACCCGATGAAACCGCCGAAAACATTTGGCAGGCGCTGGGCAATTTATAGTGCTGCTTCTGTTTAAAGCCGAAAGCTTTTTAATTTGGCAGGTAAAAAAAACGATAGTTGCAACGGCTTATACTGAACACCATTTTTACACGTGGTGTTTCCACCTTTCTGAACTTTCTCGTTGCCCTGCTTATAGCCAGGCACACAGGCCCTGCTATTAAGGGCGAGGTTACGCTGTTGGTTACCACTATATGGTTCCTGGTGTTTTTTAGCAACATTTTAGGCGGGCAGGCGCTGGTGTATTTGTTGCCCCGCAATAAGCTTGAATTGGTTGTAGTGCCTGGTTATTTATGGAGCCTGTTTATTACCGCACTTAGCTATTTTATTTTGCGTTATACACATTTGCTAAATGCCATTCATATTCCTTCTATTGTGGTATTAGGTTTTTTATCTTCTGTTACCAGTATCCACCAAACGGTTTTGCTGGCGCAAAAGAAAATTTCGAAAGCAAATATGCTGCAATTGGTGCCGCTTAGCATTCAGGTGGCAGGCATACTGGTGTGTTTTTATGCTTTTAAAATAAACGATGCTTACGCTTATATCTATTCGTCGCTGGCAGCTTTTACAATAGGCGCTGTGGTAAGTTTTTTTATGGTGCGCAAAAGCATTATGTTTTCATATTTTCTCAGCGATTTTACTTTTACTGACCTTAAAGTATCGCTTCGCTATGGCTTTCTTTACCATTTTGTGGAAGTTTTTCAGTTGCTTAACCTGCGCTATTATTTTTACCAATTAGGTATACAGCAAGGCAGCCGCTACCTGGGGGTGTATTCTATAGGCATTTCTATATTAGAGGCGGTATGGCTTATTCCCCGTAGCATTAATACGGTTCATTACGTTTCCACTTCCAATTCTTCCGAAACCGATAAGGAAAAACTACGCACGGTTCAGCTTTTAAAAATCAGCACGGTGATATGTTTTATAGCCCTACTTCTTATCTGGGCGGCGCCCCCGGGCGTTTACACTTCGGTTTTTGGCCCGGGTTTTAAAGATGTAAAACATAGTATGCGGTTTTTGGCCCCCGGCATATTGATATACAGTCCATTCTTTATTGTCAGCAGTTTTTATTTGGGTATAGGCAAGTATAGTAAACTGATTATTGCAGGTGCTTCGGGCTTTTTATCGCTGGTGTTTTTTAGCTGGGTATTAATACCTAAATATGTTATGAGCGGCGCAGGGCTTGCGGCCACTTTATCTTTTACCATAGCTACAGGGATATTGCTGACGGGTTTTATAAGGGAAATGAAGCTGCCGCTAAAAGTGTTCCTGATTAATAGCAGCGACCTTAATACCGTTACACAATGGCTTAAACCTGCAAATAAGCTGAATGGGTAAACGCTACTTACTATTCAGGTGAACAAATCAAGCCACCTTCGGTTTTATTGAGGATATCTGCATCGACGGCTGAGCGTGTAGGACAAAACTCTTCGTGGTAATTACTAACTGTATCGTGGCATGTCCAGCCCAGCGAGGGCGAGGTAAGCGAATCGAGGTATTCGTTATAATACTGCTGCGAAAGTTTATCTGAACAAACCATAATGGTAAGTGTTGTATCGGGGCGTTCCTTGCTGCAAACCTGGCATTGATTGTGGCATTGGTAGCATTTGTGGCACGAAAACAAACCGGCAACAAGAAAACCAGCAGCAATTACTGCAAAAACTTTTTTGCTCATAGCAAGCGAATATAAAATAGTTTTGCCTTTGCGGCCGTTAAAACATACAGGGCTTATTGTCATTTTTTAAAGGATTTAATGCACGAAATAGAACCATATTATAACTGGCGCGATTATTACGTGGCCTCGGAAGATAAACTTTCGCCATTTTACCGCAGGCGGTATAGCGAGTTGTACTATACTAACCGCATTTATAATTACTACATCCACCCACAATGGGACTTTTTTGGCTCCTCAACCCTGTATTGCAAAATACTTTTCGCAGACTACGAAAGCGGTTACGCCATAATTGAGCTACTCGGCGAGTGGAACGATGCCGTACACAATGACATTATGGAAATGAAACGCGGTTTAATTGACCCGCTGATTAAAAGCGGCATCAGCCGGTTTATTTTAATAGGAGAGAATGTACTTAATTTTCATGCCTCTGACGACCTGTATTACGAGGAATGGTACGAAGATATAAAGGACAACGATGGTTGGATTGTAGCACTCAATTTCAGAGAGCATTTGGTAGATGAAATGAAACGTGGCAGGTTAGATTACTACGTAAACCTCGGCGAGGGTTTTAACGGGCTATTGTGGCGAAAACTGAAGCCTGCAAATATGGTGGATGTGATAGAAGCACTGATGATGAAGCGCTTGCAGTGAAAATTACGCCTTGTTTTTTGCAAATTTTAGTCGGCTTATTGTTGCAAATACCTTTTAACTCATCTAATTTTAAAGCCCATATACGTATTACTAACCCGAATTAAATTACAGCGCGGATGTATTTAGCAGGAACAGGCAAGGCCGATATTACGGCCTTTGTAAAAGGAGTAGGTATGCTTGGCTACGGTATTCATTATAACACTATGGAAAGTGTTGAAACACCTTTGTGGGCGCGGGCTTATGTGTTTGTTGATAAGGCCAGCGGGCGTAAAGTGTGTTTTGTAAACTGCGAAATATGCTTTATTACAGTAGCCATTAAAAAAGGGGTGCTTAAAACCCTTGAACGCAAACACCCTGAATTGAATTACGATGAGGATAATTTAATGCTTACAGCCCAGCATACGCATAGCGGCCCGGGGGGATATTCCTATTATGGCCTGTATAATTTGAGTGTACCCGGCTTTGTAATGGAGATTTACCGCAAAATAGTGGATGGTATAGTGGAGGCAATTGTAAAAGCTGAACGTAATGTACAGCCAGCACGCCTTACTATCTCAACCGGTGTGTTTGGGGCTGATAAAGAAGTGGCCTATAACCGCTCTATTGATGGCTATAACTGTAACCCCGAAGTGAATCCGAAAATAACTTTCGAAACGCGCCATACCGGTATTGACCGTGAAATGACCTTGCTGAAAGTTATAGGAGAGGGGGAGAAAGACCTCGGTTCTATCAACTGGTTTGGCGTTCATCCCACCAACCTGCCTAATACCAATCACCGCGTTTGTGCCGATAATAAAGGCTTTGCGGCTGAATACCTTGAAAAATATTACTCAGAAAAAGGGAACA
>DASZPC010000364.1:0-6015 GCA_035550455.1 Chitinophagales bacterium
AAGTGGACAAAAGGTTTTTTCAGGGATTAGTTTTGGGTGTTAAATTCGGGTTTAAAGCTAATAGCTATTGTGGTTCTTAATTATATGCAATAATTAAAGCGGAAGCCGCTTGCGCAAACTTCCGCCTTAGCAATAAAAATACAATTCTCGTGTTAGTAACTGGCTTTAATGTTGAACTAATATTTTTTCGGTGCTTGTTTCTCCATTAATTTTTAAGGTGATATAGTACGGGCCGCTGGCAAGGTCGGCGGTATTTAATTCGGCACGGTAATGCCCTGGGTGTTGCCTTTCATTTACCACCTGTAGTATGTTTTGGCCTAACAGATTATGCACAGCCATCGAAACATCGGCATCCTCATTTATGCTGTAAACTATATATTGGTGGTTGCTCGCAGGGTTGGGGTAAACCTTTTCAATAATGTTGTTTTGATTATGCCGGACATCTCCTATACCGGTAGTGCCGCTATTGCCAAGTTCAATATCATCTACCAGTATATAGCTGGTGGTATCTTTACCCGACCAATAGCCAAGGCCTACGTATGCTGTATCAGGCATGCCTGTACCCACAGCCGACATTTGTACAGTTACCGCGGTCCAAACATTGCTGTTGTCGGATGGATATATGGTTTTATTACCCCCACGAATAAGTGTTAACGAAGTGCCGTTAAAGGAAGATGTTATCACATTAATAAAAAAGGAATCGTTACCAGCCAACGAAGGCTTTACCCATGCCGTGGCGGTTGTTGGGTTGCCACTGGTCATTTTAAACCTGCAGGTAAGGATTCCTGATAGGAGGGTAGTATTAAATTTTTGAACGCCGATTTTGGCTGAGAAATTGCCGCTATGGGCATCGGGGCTTTGTTGAAGTAATTGCGGAAAAATCGAGGCAGCGTTAGTGGTCCATCCGGTTGGTGTTGGTACAAAGGCTACATTCGTGGAATCCCAGTTCTCAAAACCGGAATTGGGAATAGCAGTTTGGGCCTTCATAAGCACGCTTACCAGCAGCAGCACTGCCATAGTGTAAATTTTGTTTTTCATTGCTAAATGATTTTTGGGTTAATGAATTAACCACAAAACAAAGGCGTGTTCCAGGCGTTCACCCGGATTTAGTAAGAATAAGCCCGATTGGGGGAAGTTTAGCTTGCCAATTTGGGTTGTAGCTTAAGCAGTTCTTCTTCCAGTATTAAATTCCATACCCGGTAAAGCCCCTGTTGTAAACCATTTACCTGCAACTGAAGCCGCTCAGCCGACCGGAGTTTATTTTGCTTAAGGCTTAGTAGCTTGCCAATAATATCTATGTATGCCGTGTAGTAATCAAATGTAATGGTTTGCTTTTTAAGGAATTTAAGGTTGCGTTTAACAAGCCTTGCTGTAACTATATCATCTCCGGCAATATAATAATAGGTGGTTTCAAGGTGCCTTAACATAGCCTGGCCATACAGGGTTACTTCGTTTTTACGGAACCGGTTTAACTCATTCAGCCATTTATAGGCCAAATCCATTTTACGCTGGCTTAAATATAACCAACCGGCCAGATGGTAAATATCAAACACCATTGAGCGGTTAGATGACGCCTGGATTTTGGGCAATAGGTAACTTTCAAATAACTTACCGGCAGTTTTAAAGTCGCGGTTAATAATGCAAACTGTCAGGTAATTGGCGGGATGGTAGGTGCTTTTGCCAACCGTATCATTGTAATTGACAATAGCATCGGCATATTTTTTCTGCGATTCAGCATACCGCCCCGATGCCATATAGCCAAAACCCAGCTCGCATAGTAATACGCCTTTATAACGCTGTTCAAGTTCACCCTTTGTTTGGTCATAAGCTGCCAGTGCAGCTTCGCAGGCTTTTATAAAGCTTTCTGCGTCTTCTGTTAAATGCTTATAAAACACACCAAGCACATAATGGTAATAAAAACGGGCAATTGGGTTAGTATAATCAGCAATACGTTTCCTCCATTCTTCAAGCTTCTGCCATGCTACGGGCTGAAAATCTTTATCATGTCCTGAAAAATTCGCTGAAATTATGTCGCCATAAAGTGTAATCATGGCTACATAACATTCTTCGGCAATGCTTCTTTTATCCCCTAATGCTTTGAGGTATTTTTTGCCATAAAGCCGGGTTAATTCAGGGTCATATTTTGGGTGGTACATGCTCCGCAGGCAATCAAATGCCGCCTTGTAAAATTTTATTGTTGCCTGCTGGTTATTCTTTTTTCCGGTCTTGCGCTCAAGGATTTTTAATTCGTGTAACACCAGGTCGCTGAGCCCTTTGTGCAGAATGGTATATAACGCAAGGCTGTAATCGCTTCTATACAACTGCTCTATGGCTTTATCCAGCAATATTGAGTTTATTTTATCGAAATGCGATTGGGTTAACGACAATAATGCCGGAAGTTTAGCTTCATTAAACTCTTTATCCGTGGCATGTAAGGCATATACATCCCTTACCTCTTCTTCGCGGCCAATCAGGTCAAGCCTTTTAAACTGCTTTAACTCTTCTTCTGTAAACGACTTTACAAAATCTAACAGATAGCTCATGGTAATTGCAATATAAAGGAAGTAAATGTGTGGTCATAAATATTTAGTTATTCGGCCTTAAATAAATAGGTGATGGATATTACCATGGCCATATAAATTTAATATCCCTTTGTAATGTATTGAAAATAAAAAGTTTAGAAAAGGTGTTAACTGTCCAGTACATCTTTTGCAGGCAATAATCCTTAGTCACCCAAGTTATAATATCAAAGGGACTCAGATTTTAAAACGCTAAAAATCATGTTATGAAAACTGTAATTATGTTTATAGCGGCGGCTGGTATAATGATGCTGGCTTCCTGCAAAAAGGAATGGACCTGCCAATGTACCGATAATAGCGGCAATACCACCTATCACACTATTTCAAACGCTACCTTACACGATGCAAATAGTACCTGCAATAATTTTGAGTATAACCTTGGCGGTGGGCTGTATAACAACTGCTCCTTGGTTCAGTAATAACAAAGAGGGATATTGCTGTAACCGGTGGGCTGGCATTTAGTTCTTTGCCGCCAGCCAGCTGGGCACTGTAACGCGGATACCGCTCATGCGGCCCTTCAGGTTTACATCTTTTTTTCCGTCCGATGGGTAGCCCCAACTGCGCATTTTGCAATCAAATTCAGCATTTAAACGAAAGTGTTTTTTGTCATCTTCCCATGTAATTTGGGTAATGCGCAGTTTGCTTTGGTCTTTTATAAGCGAGTAATCCGTACTTTGAAACTGCATACCTACATTAAACTGTTCTACATCGGCAGGCTGGTCGTTAACATAAGGTATTTCAAACTGTATGCTTTCATTGAAAGTATGCCCGTCCTTTTTATCATACGATGGCCCGCTAAAACTGGTGCTTATCACAGTTTTTCCCGGTGTGCGCCCATCCATCGAGCCATTTTTCTTTACTAAAATCCCTTTCAGGTCCTGGTCTTGCTGCAACTGAAAGCTGCGCCCGTCAATACTGGCATAAAAATTTCCCTTGCTCTTTTCATCGCCTTCGGCAGGGGCAAAATGACTGGTTGCCGTGGTTATTACAAGTGTTAAAATAAGCATTGCTGTTTTCATACGGCTCAAAGTAAGTTAAAAGCCGCTTTGGGTTTATGCACATATAAACCGCATAAAAATCCTAAAGCCGCCCTGCTTAATATAGCAGCGCGGCTTAATTGTTGTCAAGTATTAATTTGTATGGTCTTTATTTTTCAGCTACCTGGCCGGGGTTTTTCAGTACTATCCAGCTAGGAACGGTAACTGCTATGTCCTGCATTTGGCCTTTCAGTTTCATTACCGGCTGGCTCGATGTAGGCATGCCCCAACGGCGTACTTTGCAATCAAAATCGGCGCTAAGCGTAAAGGCGCGGCGGTCTTTGCTCCATTCAATTTTAGTAATGTTAAACTTGGTATCTGGCACCAGGCTGTAAAACTTCTCGCCATTATAGTTAAGGCTTATGTGGCCATCGCCTGCATTGCCAAGGCTGCCTTCGTTAAAAGTATATTGAAAATCGAGGCTTTCGCTAAAAGTATTGCCGTCTTCATCTTTCATATCGGCGCCTAAAAATTGTATATCGGCAGCCACGCGGGTAAGCTTTGAACCGGCGTTTGAATTGAAAGCAAAATTATCGGTAGCCATGCTTTTTAGCTCGGCTGTATAGCGGGTTTCATCGTTCAGGCTCAGGTTTTTACCATCAACAACAGCTATCATAAAACCGTCGTTCTTTACCTGTGCGGGGTGGGGGCGGTGCTTTTTTACCGATTGGCCTGCAACAATGATGGTTAAAAGTAGTGTAATTGTAAAAAGACGTTTCATAAGGATTCTTTTTTGGTTAGTGCTACCAATCCTTTACGAAGCATTTTTAAAAAGGTTACATAATTGTTGCAGATAATTACAAAACAGGATGGGAGCTTTAAATATTATGCCCCGAAAGGCACATTTTGGGGCTATTTTGGCCCGAAACCGGGGTTAACCGGAAAAATTCGGGGTTATTTACCCAAAATCTTTTTTAGCTCCTGTAGCTTCATAATGGCCTCCACAGGGGTCATGGCGTTTACTTCAATCTTTTCAATTTCCTCGGCCAGTTTTTTCATCTTGGGGTCGCTCATATCAAAAAAGCTAAGCTGGTAGTTTTGGGCAGGCATATTTTTAACCGATTGTTTTATGGCATCGGGCTGCTGCCGCTGGCTTTCCAGTTCGTGCAGCATTTCGTTGGCGCGGTCAATAATGCTTTTGGGCATACCCGCCATTTTCGCCACATGTATGCCAAAACTGTGCTCGGTACCGCCTTCCACCAGCTTGCGCAGAAAGATGACCTTATGCCCTGTTTCCTTTACCGCCACATGAAAGTTTTTAATGCGGGGGTATTTTTCGGCCAGTTCGTTCAGTTCGTGGTAGTGGGTGGCAAAAAGTGTGCGCGGCCTTGCCCCGGGGTTATTGTGCAGGTATTCGGCCAGGCTCCACGCTATCGAAATACCATCGTAGGTAGAAGTGCCCCGCCCTATTTCATCCAGCAAAATCAAACTCCGCGCCGAAAGGTTGTTCATAATACTGGCCGTCTCGTTCATCTCCACCATAAAGGTCGATTCGCCGGCACTCAGGTTATCGCTGGCCCCCACCCGGGTAAATACCTTATCAACCAGTCCAATACCGGCTTTATCTGCCGGAACATAACTGCCCATCTGCGCCATTAGCACAATCAGGGCCGTTTGCCTTAACAAGGCCGATTTACCGCTCATATTCGGGCCGGTTATAATCAGTATTTGCTGGCTTTCGCTATCAATAAAAATATCGTTCGGCACATATTTTTCGCTCACATCCAGTTGCTGTTCTATTACAGGGTGCCTGCCGCCCGTAATTTCAATGGCATAACTCTCGTTTATGTCAGGCCGCACATAGCCCCGTTGTGTGGCTACCTCCGCCAGCGAAAGCAGGCAATCAACCCGGGCAATCAGCGAGGCGTTTTGCTGTATGCTTACCACATAATCGCGCGCATATTTTACTAACCGGCTGAAAATCTGCTCTTCTAAAACCTGTATTTTCTCCTCGGCGCCAAGCACTTTCTGCTCATACTCTTTCAGTTCTTCAGTTATATAGCGCTCGGCATTCGTAAGCGTTTGCTTACGTATCCATTCAGGCGGCACCTTGCTTTTATGCGAGTTGGTAACTTCCAGGTAATAGCCAAATACACTGTTAAAGCCCACCTTTAGCGAGTTAATACCCGTGCGTACCATTTCCTTTTGCTGTATGCCGGTAATGTAATCCTTGCCCGAGTTTTTTATGTTGCGCAATTCGTCCAAATCAGCATCCACGCCGTTTTTAATAAAATTGCCTTTGGCAATAATGGGCCCCGCTTCCTCGCTTATTTCATGTTCAATTTTGGCGGCCAGTTCATCGCAGGTATGTAGTTGTGCAGCAGTTCTTTGCAGGTTCGCATCATCGGTATTGGCCAGCAGGTTTTTAATAACACCAATAGCCCCCAGTGCCCGTTTCA
>DASZPC010000365.1:0-3361 GCA_035550455.1 Chitinophagales bacterium
ACAACCCCCGCCGTCAGTTACCGATAAATAGTATTTTGTTGTTATCGAAGGGTTAGCTGTCGGAGTTAAAGTATTTGACCCGGTTAATGAAGAAGCAGGAGACCATGCATAAGTATAAGCACCCGCAGGGCTAACTGTGCCATGCAGATAGGCACTTTGGTTACCACATATAATAGTATCATTACCTGCATCAATTGTAAAGGTACAAGCTGCATTGGTAGTTGTTGCAAATAATACGGTAAAAAATAAAAATAATAGACGTAAAAAAAATCTCGGTCTCATGGGTTTAGGGTCGCTTCAAGTAAATCATAGAAACATATATATAGCATAATAACACGGTTTTAACACTGTTTAGTATAAACACTAAGGGTTAAAGTTAACATGAAATGGCGTAACTTATAACAGTTTACACACTATTTATTGACAGTAAAAGGCCCCTTACTGTTGCATTACCCTTATCATTTTAATTTTTCAATAATTCGTTTAGGTTTGCCACGCTAAAAAACTAAAATTACTCTACTATGGCAGAAAAAATTACCATCAGCCGTGGAAAGCTGAAAGTTCCCGATAATCCTGTTATACCATTTATTGAAGGCGATGGAACCGGCCCCGATATTTGGCGTGCCTCTGTGCGCGTAATGGATGCAGCTGTTGAAAAAGCATTTAAAGGTAAGCGTAAAATTGAATGGAAAGAAGTATTGGCCGGTGAAAAAAGTTTTAATAAAACCGGTAGTTGGTTGCCCGATGAAACCCTTGCGGCATTTAAAGAATACCTGGTGGGCATCAAAGGCCCCCTTACCACACCTGTGGGTGGTGGTATCCGTTCTTTAAACGTGGCGTTGCGCCAAATACTTGACCTTTATGTATGCCTCCGGCCGGTACGTTATTATAACGGAACCCCTTCGCCGGTAAAACACCCCGAGAAGGTGGATATGGTTATCTTCCGCGAAAACACCGAGGATATATATGCCGGTATTGAATTTGCTGGTGGCAGCGAAGATGCGCTGAAGGTGTTGAAATTTCTGAAAAAGAGCTTTGAAAAGGATTACAACAAAATCCGGTTCAACGAAAAAAAGCGCGGTAAGGAATATTTAAAAGTAGCCCGGTTAAAAGATACTCTGCCCGACGTTAACGTTGGTATTGGCATTAAGCCGGTTTCAAAAATTGGCTCACAACGCCTTATCCGCTCGGCAATTGAATATGCTATCCTGCACAAGCGCAAATCAGTAACCCTGGTGCACAAAGGAAACATTATGAAATTTACCGAAGGTGCTTTCCGCGATTGGGGCTATCAACTGGCCGAAACCGAGTTTGCCGAACAAACTTATACGTGGAGCCAGTGGGAGAGTACCAAGAAGGAAAAAGGCGAGGCCGCTGCTAATGCTGAAATGAATGCTGCACAAGCCGCCGGAAAGGTAATTATTAAAGATTCAATAGCCGATATTACACTGCAACAGGTGCTTACCCGCCCTGAAGAGTTCGAGGTTATTGCCACCCTGAACCTGAACGGCGATTATATTTCCGATGCGCTGGCTGCACAAGTTGGCGGCATTGGTATTGCCCCCGGCGCAAACATTAACTATGTAACCGGCCATGCTATATTCGAGGCTACCCACGGCACTGCGCCTAAATATTCAAATCTTGACAAAGTGAACCCCGGTTCGGTTATCCTGTCGGGCGCTATGATGTTTGAATATCTGGGTTGGGATAAAGCAGCCCAGCTAATTCACCACGGTCTTGAAAAGGCTATTGCCGGAAAACGCGTTACGTACGATTTTGCCCGTTTAATGGAAGGCGCCACTGAAATTAAATGCAGCGAATTTGCGGACGAAATTATCAGTCATTTCTAGGAGATAATTTTTTCAACTGTTAGTCCCCGTCCTGTTCAGGTCGGGGATTTTTATTTTAAAGCTGTTTCTGGATAGAAGTTTACCTCCCCATTATCTGGTGTATGAAATCAACTAGTAGCGATGGTTTAAAAATGATGGGGAAAACAAACCCGAAAATGGAGCCTGTAAAGTGGGCTATATGGCCTATGTTATCCCGGCCGCGGTTAGCCATATATACACAGTAAAACAGGTATAAAATGCCAAATATTACGGCCGGAATACCCGGAAGAAAATAGATGGAAATGCGCCCGTAAGGCTGAAACAGGATATACGAAAATACAATAGCCGAAACCCCGCCGCTGGCGCCTAAACTACGGTAACCATAATCATCGCGGCGCATAAAAAGGTTATAAATATCGGCCGTAGCTACGGCTAAAAAATACATGATGATAAACATGGTAAGCCCTTTGCCGGGAAATATGCCGCGGAACATCCACTCAACATAGTTGCCAAAAGAATACAAGGCAAACATATTGAATGCCAGGTGGGCCAAATCAGCATGTATAAAACTGCACGATACAAGGCGGTACCATTCATTATTGCGCCAAATACGGTACGGCCAAAAGAACAACTCATCAAAAATACGGTGGTTACTGAACGCCAGCAGCGATATTATGGTTGTTGCTATAACAATAAAGAGGGTAATGTTTATATCCATTGTTGAACTTATTCGGCTAAAATAACATTCTGCCTTTATCTTCGCATGTAAGCTATGTGGAAGAAAATATGGCGCTTTATATGGAAAGCCGCCCTTTGGTTTCTGGGTATTACAGTTGTAACTGTAATGGTATTCCGTTTTGTGCCGGTACCGGTTACTTTTTTAATGCTGCAAAGGTGTGTGGAGCAGAAGGTTGATGGTAAGCCGCTAAAGCTGGAGAAGAAATGGGTGCCGCTCTCCGAAATTTCCAATCATCTTCAACTGGCTGTTGTTACTTCTGAAGACCAGAATTTTTTATGGCATCATGGCTTCGATTTTGGGGCCATACAACAAGCAGTAAAGTACAACGAAAAGCAGCAAAAGCGCAAACACCCGCGTATGCGTGGCGCATCAACAATTTCGCAGCAATGTGCCAAAAACGCATTTCTTTTCCCTTCCAGGAATTTCATCAGAAAAGGACTTGAAGTATATTTTACCGGGCTTATTGAATTATTATGGCCTAAGCAGCGCATTATGGAGGTTTACCTGAATGTAATTGAAATGGGGCCCGGAATTTATGGCGCCGAAGCTGCTTCTCAGGCATATTTTCACCGTCATGCTAAAGACCTTACCCCTCAACAGGCTGCCCTTATTGCCGGCTGTTTGCCCGAGCCTTTAAAATTAAATCCCGGAAACCCGTCGGGGTATTTACTTGGCCGCGAAAATTTTATACTCAGCCAAATGAACCTTTGGGGCGGCAGGCTGGATTATAATATGAAGGAGTTTGAGTAAAAGCAGGATGGCCTCAATCAATTACCGGGGTTACTTCCAGTTT
>DASZPC010000366.1:0-3155 GCA_035550455.1 Chitinophagales bacterium
GTTACCGTTAAGGATAACTTTAAAACACAGGCAGTAATACCCCATGTTGGCCTATTGCTTGACACCAGCCAAAGTTTTGCGCTTTACCTGCCAAAAAAATATAATGATACCGCACACCTGCCGGTTATTATTTTCTTCGACCCGCACGGCGATGGCACCGTGCCATTAACCCTCTACTCGGGGCTGGCTGAGAAATACGGGTATATACTAATCGGTTCAAACAGTTCTAAAAACCTGGTAAGTTTTGACGATACAAAAGTTTTTGCCACCAACCTTATAAACGAAGCCATGAACCGTTTGCACGCCAACAGCAGTAAAATAAGCCTTTGCGGCTTTAGTGGTGGCGCCAAGGTGGCCCTGCTTAGCGGCAGCGAAAACCCGGCCATAAAAACAATTATATACACCGGTTCAAAGGTGGATATTACCCCCAACCACCCGGTTACACTGTTGGGCTTTGCCGGGATTAAGGACATGAATTATACCGACCTTGTAACCTTCGACTGGAGCCTGAACAGCACCCCTATAAGGCACTACATGGAAGAATGGAAAGGTAAACATGAATTCCCCACAGCAGATGTTTTTAAGGATGCTTTTACCCTGCTGGAATCAGATACTATTTATGATTACAACAAAAAGCTGCCTTCCATAGCACGCGATAAAATACTGGAAGAACAATCTATAAAGCAGGACTACGTAAGCGATTTTTACCACAAAGATATAAGCTGGTGGCGCAACGAAATTGACCGGTTAAATACCCGGAAAGCCAACGATATGATGTACGAGCGCTTGCTGGGTTTTATTTCCCTGGCCTGTTACTCCATCAGCAACAGCGCCATGCGCGACCATAACCTTGAGATAGCAGGTAAAATACTGGCTATTTATAAAATGGCCGACCCGGACAATAAAGACTGCGCCGAACTTTATAAGCAGTACTATCAAATGGGTGGCAGGTAATATTATACCTCCAGTTCGTGCGCCCAGGCTAAATGGTGGTATAAATCTGCACTTGGGCGTTTGCGCCTTTCTTTAGTTTCAATATCAGTTTCATACAAACCAAACCTGAATGTAGGCCCCAGGTTCCATTCAAAATTATCAAACGTACTCCAGAAAAAATACCCACGCATATCTATGCCGTTGTTCATGCAATCCCACACAACTTTTACATAATCCTTAATAGCTTTTACACGCATGGTATCATCGCTGGCACACACCCCGCTTTCGGTAATTATAAAAGGCAGCTTAAACTGTTTCCAGTAACGCTCAATACATTCTTTCATGCCGTTAGGGTAATATTCCCACATGCCATCGTGTGGCTTGTTCAGCTTTTTAATTTTTTCAGGGGTATCAATATAAGTTATTGGAAAAGGGTCGTGCGATATTTTGGCATAATAGCTTAACCCGAAAAAATCCAGTTTACCGGCAAAAGGCTCCAGGCAATAATCCATAAACCAGTAATCAGAAATTTTAGCAGGCAACAACCCCAGCACATTCTCGGCACTAAAAACTACCGTATTATGGCTTATACCCACCGGTTGGGTGGGATAGGCCGTTTTAATATAATCGTAAACAATGCTGTGCGCCTTACCCATATTTTTAATAGCTTTCCGGGCAAGCAACAGGTTTGTTTTAAACGGCGGAAAATTACCCATTACCCAACCACCGCTGGCATACACATTCGGCTCGTTAAAAGTATTCCAGTAGCTTACATAACTACCAAATTCATCTACCAGTTTTTTGGCAAAATCCACCCACAGGTTAATGTTCCCCTCTTTCTCCCATCCTCCTTTTTTGGCAAACCAAAGCGGGTTGGTAAAGTGGTGCAGCACCATCATAATCTTCACCCCCCTTCTCTTTAAATCATCCAGAAAAACCTTGTATTCAGCCACCGCGGCAGCATCAAAATCCGCCATTGGCCCCCTTTGCAGTTTGCTCCACATCAGGCTCATGCGGTAGTAAGGGGCACAGTATTCAATTATAGCGGCATCTTCAGCAAACCGCTTTTCGTGGTCGCTGGTCCGTTCAAACACATAGCCGTCTGTTGATTTTACCCCCAGCCAATCGTGCTCAAAAGCAGTTTCTATTTGATACGAAGCGGTAGAGGTACCAAAAACAAAGTTCTCAGGAAAAGTAATTTTCATAAAGGGAAGATAACAGAATTATCTTCCCTTTTATTTGCACAGGGGGTTAATTCAGTTTCATTGATTTTCCACAGTAAACCTTGCTGCCATCAGTAATCCTGAACAGGTATAAGCCTGCCGGTAAGTTGTTGCTGATGCGGTTTATGGCGCCATTTACCAGCTTCTGACTTATTATCTGCTGGCCGGTAACATTCACCATTTCAATAGCAGGAGCCTGCAGTTTGGCGTTACTCATATCCACCACAAAATCATTGCCGTTCCAGTAGGCCTTCACGTATGCTTCGGCCACGCCGGAAACACCGGTGGACTGGGTTACCATTACCACTACCTCCTGCGAGGTTATTGTGGCATTTTGCGCATTGGTAAGCTTGCACACTACATAATAAGTGTGGGCACTGGCAAAGTGCGGGCTTAATGTATCTTCTGTTTGCACCGGGCTAAAATCGCTGTAGCTAAGGCCCGAGTTTAAAGCCCATTGCCAGCGGTAAGCCGATACAGGGTGTGTACTACTTGCCATCAGCGTATTGCCCGATTGGTTAATGGCCAGCCTTTGAGTATCAAGCGGGGCCACCGAAATTTCAAAAGGTATAATGGTTAAATCGCTGCCGTTATCGCTGCCCGTAATAACCGGGTTGCTTGAAACGACCCTTATCCTGTAATGGGTCCCGGCAACTGAATTATTTGGTATTAAAGCACTAATGGTTCCAACAGAAGCAGCATTTAAAGTGCCTATGTTTACCGCATTAGTAAAGTTGCCGTTGTTATCTGAAAGCTGCGCAGTAAACGTATTGCCATTATTAAACACGGCATCTGAAGTAAAATCAACTGCCACTATGTTATTCGCGCTATCTGAAACATAGTAAGGCGAACCGCTAACCGCCTGGGTAGCAATGGTGCTGCCGTTGGCTACATCTACCTGCACCTCGTTGCTGGTAACTGAATCGTTATATTGGTTTGTTGAAACACATACCACATAATAGGTTCCCGGCAAAGCAAAATTTGGCGTATAACCGGCGC
>DASZPC010000367.1:0-2340 GCA_035550455.1 Chitinophagales bacterium
GAAAGCTTTTCAATTATCTTGTCCACATCCACACAGTAAGCCAAAGCGCGGCGCACACGTTTATCGTTCAGTTTGGGGCTGCGCATATTAAGGCCCATATACGAATAAGCCAGTTGGTTGGGCTTATAAAAATTGTATTTCTCCATCATCCGCCTATCATGCGAAATCTCAATAAAGTCCTTCGCCTTTATGCCTGAAAGCACATCCAGCTTTTCGCCTTTTAAAGCGGCCGTAGCGGCGTTTACATCAGTAATTACTTCGTAAGTAACTTTATCAGGGTAGGCTTCAAAATCGCGGTTCACGCCTTTCAGTTTATCGCCCCACCAATTTTTCTTACGTTTTACAATAACTCTTTGGCCGGTTATCCACTGGTCAAATTCATAGGGGCCATTGCCCACTATAAAGTCTTTACCACGCGAACATTTATCAGAGTTAAACAAGTTGGCAAACTTAATAATGTCGGGGTTCGATTTCAGGTGCGATACTTTGGCGGGGTCGTTCAGGTCTTTTACCGTAAACTTCCTCATTATATGCTGCGGGTCGAATACATATTCGGGCAAAACGGCAAATAAACCGGCAGCAAACTCGCTGGCAAAATAGCGGCCCTTGCACATATAGGTAAACTTGCGCGGGTTGGTGGGGTCAACAATAATATCATCCACAAAATCAAGGTAAGGCCTAAGTTGCTCATCATCCACCTGCGGGTTCTTCACCGCTTTCATAGTAAAAACAACATCGGCAGCGGTAACCGGGCTT
This sequence comes from Chitinophagales bacterium, assembly GCA_035550455.1. GTDB lineage: Bacteria > Bacteroidota > Bacteroidia > Chitinophagales > LD1 > Bog-950. The sequence continues at coordinate 757 of DASZPC010000367.1, forward strand.
CCATTATCCCAGGTAGCCTCGGGGCGCAGTTCCCAAGTCATGCTCATACCGCCCTTGTATTCGCCTTCGTTAATCAGTTTTATAGTAGGGCGTGCCACACACAGGTAAGGAAAAACTGTAAACGAATCCGGGTCAACATCCAGCAACTGGGTATATATCCTGCCCTCCACATAACCGGCATCGGCCGAAGTGGAAGTAACGGGGTTCAGCTTATCCAAATCGCCATACATTTGCACCACCACATCATTTACGCCGGTACGGTCGCTTTTTACCCCTGTCCTGTCAATATGCACATTCTTCATGGTATCGCTCTCTTCGGCTTGTTCGCAGCCCGATTTGGCTGTTGCCTGTGAGCTACTATTGTTGTTATTATCGCAGGAGGTAAGGCATATTGCGGGCAGAAAGCCGACAGCCAGTATAAATGCGTATGATAGTTTGCGCATAGACTATGTTTTAAGGTGAGCAAATATAGAAGAATACTATTTATAGGGGCTAAAATTTGCCACAGGGCTAAAACCATGCTTTACGGAGCAAACAAAAACCATAAAACGCAGTTGAAGGGGCAACTATTTCTGCTTCAAAAAGGTATAGTCCGATACCAGGTTGCCTTGCTCGCCGGTGGTATACTGGCTTATCAGAAAATACCCTTTCGACTTTAACTTATTAATAACCTGGTTTACTTTAATCAGGTTCTCCATTTCGTTTTTTTCGCTGTAAGGCAAAAGCGATATATCTTCAGTAGTGCCATCTTCGTACACTATAAATATGCGCGCCGCCAAAAAGCCCGAGCCCATAGCAACCGACCTGTTGCAATCAAACACCCGCATGGTAGCATAGCCGCCGGGGTCTTGCCCGTAAACAGTGCCCGCCAGCATTACCAGCATTAAAACCGAAAAGAAAATCCGCTTCATAAATTTTTTGTTTAAAGAATATCGCTTTTAAGCTGCCTTTGCTGCTTTTTGTGCCTTTTCGTATTCAACATTGCCATCTTTCACCCTTTCCACCCTTGAAAAAAGGCTGTAACGTTCATCAAACAAAAATTGCAAAAGCAAACGGCTCCACGAAGTATGATGCTTTAAATTATCATAAAACTCAGGTGCCATGGCCCGTAGTTTAGGCAGGTTGTTCCAAGGTATGGAAGGAAAATCGTGGTGCTCGTTATGGTAGCCCACATTCAGGGCTACTATATTTACAGGCCCGTAATAACTGGCGGTTTCCTGCTCCATTTCGTAAGTATAGTGTTCCTGTATCCAACGGGCGCCAACAGGGTGCAGCCCAATGGAAAAGAAAAACGAAAAAACCAGGTACACCAACCCGGCCCAGCCACAAAAATAAACGATGGCCGTATCGTAGGCTATGGCAAAAAACAGGTTCACAAAAGTCCATTTACCCCACATACTAAATGCTTTTATCCGCGGCGGCCTTGTAACCTGAAATACCGGGAAAAACAAAAGCCAAAACGCTTTGCCATACCATTTATTGCCAATAAGGCGGGCCTCCCAGCGGCTCGCAAGGTCAGCATCGTAACCATAATCGCCCTGGTGGGCATGGTGCTTTAAATGGTACACATTAAAGCCCATAGCA
>DASZPC010000368.1:0-5398 GCA_035550455.1 Chitinophagales bacterium
GGCGACATAGTATGGAATGCCTATGTAGCTTATAATTTTAAAAAGGGTGTAAGGTTATCGTTCCTGGTAAATAACCTGCTTAATTCGGAATATACTCCACGCCCGGCCTATTATTCATCGCCAAGGAATTATACGCTCCAGTTTAGCTATACTTTTACCGGCAAAAAGAAAGACAAAAAAGTAAAGGAATAAATTTTGTAACCAAGCATCATTTAATACTCTGAAAAAAAACAATATGAAAACAAGGATTATTGCAATAGCCGCGGCAACAGTAATTTTCGGCTTATCGGCCTGTACTAAATGTGAAACCTGCACGGCTGCTTATACCAATGGTTCGCCCTCACCTCATAGCCAAAGCATGTATTTATGCAGCAAAGCTTATATCAATTCGTACGAGACAGGGAAACATACCGACCCACAAGGTAAAACGGTGATTTGGACCTGTAAGTAACAAACCGGTCTCAGGTTTACTTTATTAAACAGCACCTCCTTGGGGTGCTGTTTTTATTTTTATTAATTACCCAGCATTAAAGCCCGGATTTCCTTAACCGGTGCCGAGCCATAGCTTAAAAACTGTTCGTGGAATTTTTGGAGATCGAATTTGTCGCCCAATTTCTTCTTCATGTCTTCGCGCAGTTCGTAAATTTCAGTAAGGCCTGTAAAATAACTGGCCAACTGCACTTGGCTTAAAGTAGCGCGTTTCCATTTTTCTTTGGCTTCTGCCTCTTCCTGAAAAGCCTGGTTTACCATTAAGTCCATTGCCTGTGCTTCGTTCCATTTATTGCATTGTAAGTTATAATCGAGCAGAAAATTGCAGGCTTCGCGCAGGTTCCATTTGTCGTAGAAAAGCCACATTTCAGGGGAATTATTGAAGCCCTGTTCCAGCATCATTCGCTCCACATAACAAGCCCAGCCTTCAATCATGGCCCCGTTGCCCATAATCGTTTTAATCATACTCGGCGAACGGTTGGCATATATGCCCTGTGTGTAATGGCCGGGAATGGCCTCGTGTATATTCAGTATCTGCAACACATAGTTATTGTACTCGCGCAGGTAGCTTTCAGCATCGGCGGCGGTATAGTTGGTAAGGGGGGTTACGTTGTAATAAGTGGGCGCATCTTTATCGTAAGGGCCGGGCCAGTCAATACCAGCCCCTGCCACACCGGCTGAATAATCGGGTGTTTTGCGTACCTTTAAAGGCTTGGTGGAGTCAAGGTCAATAATATGGTGGGCATTGATAAAAGCTACCAGTTCGGGCAGTTGCTTTTCGATGGTTGGCATAAATTCATCGCGCTTACAATGTTGTGTTGAGATTTTATCAACCATCATCCTGATTTTCTTCAAAGTATCGGCCGGGGCTTTTGTTTTGGGGAAATATTTGGGCCACAATTCATTGGCTAACCGGTTCATATCCTCGTGCAGAAATTCCTTGCGGGCCTCTGCTTTCTGGTACATTTCATCAGCCGTATACCGCGAATCAATATCGAGCTTAAATTTTTTGGCATACAACTCCTTCCCTATCCTGAAACTGCGCATGGCAGTAGTATCACTCTTTTTAAGGTAAGTATCCTGTAACCAGCTTATATAATCTTCTATGGCCTTTTGGGCGGCATTGGCATTCCGTTCAAACTCAGCTTTTTCAGCATCGCTTAGTTTCGATGCTTTCAGCGAATCGGGAAAAACCGATTTAAAAAAATAGAGTGAGCCTTTATTCTGATCAACCGCTAATTCGGTTTGTTCTTTAGCAGGCCGGTAGATATTTTTTCGGGCAGCTTCATAATAGGCCGGGACGTTCTTCAGTTTTGCTGACATGGTGCGCATTTTTTCGTCAAGTATCATTTGCTTGTAGTCCATAGTGCTGAATATCCCCCCGCCAATGTTATAAGCCGAGGGGTCCCACTGATAGCTCTTAAACTCGTTGATATTAAAACGAACGCCGTCGATAAAATTCTGCACCATGCGATAGTCGGTTTTATCGTTGGGTTGCAGCGAATCGAACCTGAAGGTTTTTAATTCGCTTTCAGCCCATTGCACAAAGGCCAGTTCCTTTTGGCGCTCTGTTGAGTCCGGGATTACAAGGAGCGAATCGTATTTGTGGTAGCCCACGCCTGAAGCCCAACCGGGGTATGTTTGCCAAAGTTTATCAATAAAATCGTTCCTGAATTTTCCAAAATCCTGCGCATGCAACTTTGCGCCGGTTTGAGTCTTGTTGTTACAAGAAGCCAAAAGCACGACCAGCATAATGACGAATATTTTACGCATACCATTGGTTTTATAATTGCAAGGTACAAAGTTTAACAAGAAGCTATACGTCGTACTTGCGCAGTAATTTGAGCAGGGTTTGAATATCTTTAGGAACAGGCGCCTCAAACAGCATTTCCTTTTTAGTGGCGGGATGGGTTAATGATAATTTAAAGGCATGGAGCGTTAAACGGGCTATAGTGGGGAGTTCTTCTTCACCGGAAGGCTTATAGTGCTTTTTAATGGTTGAAAAATAAAAGGCGCCGCTTTTACCATATACATCATCCACCAATAAAGGATGGCCGATGAAAGCCATGTGTACACGCACCTGGTGGGTGCGTCCGGTTTTTATTTCTACTTCCAGTAAAGCGGCGTGCTTAAACTGTTCTTCTAACTTATACAAGGTAAGGGCCGCCTTGCCCCGTTTATCAACTGTCATAATGCCTGGCCTTGACTTGTTTTCGCCAATGGGGACTTCGATGGTACCGCTTTTGTCCTTTAAAATGCCCTGCACCACCGCGAGATAAAACTTCCGCACTTCGTGGTTTTGAAACTGCAACGACAGGTTTTTGTGGGCTTCTTCTGTGCGGGCAAAGCAAATAACGCCACTGGTACCCCGGTCGATACGGTGTACAACGAAAAGCCTGCCGTAGTCTTTCTGTAAAATACTTTGCAGGGTTTCGCGGTCGGTGTGAATCCGGTCGGGGATTACTGTAATACCGGTTGGCTTATTGACCACCAGCATGTGTTCATCTTCAAATAATATTTCGGGTTTAGGGTGCATGAAATAGCGTTAGCACAGTGGCAAATGAAATCAAATTCGGCCGGAAGAATGTAAAAAAATTATCTTCGGGTGCTTTTTTGAACCATGCGCGCTTTTGCCACCCACCTTGCTTACAACCTGCTTTTATTGGTTTTAGTACCAGCTGCTTTATGTGCGCAGGATATTACCGAAACCGTAAGAGGAAAAGTAATAGATAAAGACTCGCGGCAGCCTTTATTTGGAGTGAACGTGATGGTGATGAGCACCAACCCGCCGCAAGGCGCTGTAACCGATGAGAACGGGGAATTTAAAATTGAGCAGGTAAAGGTGGGAAGGCACACGCTCAGGTTTTCGCTTGTGGGGTATGACGAGGCCATGGTAAGCGAGGTATTGGTTAGCTCGGGCAAAGAACTTTACCTGAATATAGAAATGCAGGAAAAGGTAACCAATATGAACGAAGTGGTGGTTACCAGCCGCAAGGACAAATCAAAGGCGAACAATGAGTTTGCCACTATCAGTGCGCGGTCATTTTCGGCAGAGGAAATGAGCCGTTATGCGGCCACACAAAACGACCCGGCAAGGGTAGTACAATCGTTTGCCGGTGTAATGACCGCCGGTGATGACAACAACCAGATTGTAGTGAGGGGCAACTCGCCAAGAGGGCTGTTATGGCGCATGGAGGGCATTGAAATACCTAACCCTAACCATTTTGCGGGAAGCGAAGGCTCTACCGGTGGCGGGGTAAGTATACTCAGTGCCAACATGCTTACCAATACTGATTTTTATTCGGGGGCTTTTCCGGCAGAATATGGCGATGCACTTTCGGGGGTGTTTGACCTTAACCTGCGCAAAGGGAATACTGATAAACATGAATTTGCTTTCCAGGCCGGGGTACTGGGGCTGGAGGCCGCGCTGGAAGGGCCATTTTCAAAAAAATACAATGGCAGCTACCTGATAAACTACCGGTACTCCACGCTTGAAATACTTTCGCTGATGGGCCTTAAAATTGGGGGTGATGTGTTGCCCAAATACCAGGACCTTTCGTTCAACTTTTATTTCCCCACCAAAAAGATGGGCACATTCACTTTGTTTGGCATAGGTGGTATGAGCAGCCTGGGGCAAGACGCTGTACACGACACCACTAAATGGCATAACATTAGTGATAAGAGCGAATACAGCTTAAATCAAATGGTAGGTGTGGTGGGTTTAACGCATTTATACCTGTTTAAAAACAATAAAACCTATTTGCGTTCGGTGGTATCGTATAGTTATACCAATAACCAATCGACCGACGATACGCTGAGCGATGAGTTCAACAAATTTACACTGGACGATGAGAAGTTTATTTACAAAACTTTCCGCGCCACGATGATGATTAACCATAAACTGGATGCGAAAAACCTGCTACGCGCCGGGGTTATATACAGCAATATTGATTTTAAGCTGCTTAGTGAAGCGTACTCGTACCTGGCGCAGCAAACGCAAACGCAGGTGAACAACACCGGTAATACTTCTATGCTGCAAGCCTATGTAGAATGGAAGCATCGGTTTAGCGAAATATTCCAGTTAAACAGCGGGGTGCATTTTACCTACTCGTTTGTAAACGGAAAGTTTTATGCCGAGCCCCGGTTGGGCGGCGAGTGGCAGATTACGGAAGCACAAACATTCAGCTTTGGGTTTGGGCTGCACAGCCGGATTGATGCCATGTCAACCTATTTTTCGTATGTTGACACTACGCCGGGGCAAAGCCGCTACCCCAATAAAACACTTGATTTTTCGAGGGCCTTACACGCGGTGGTTGGTTATAATTTCAATTTCAAGAAAGATTTCAGGCTGAAGCTGGAAGCTTACGCTCAATACCTTTTTAATGTGCCTATCGGTTCCGATTCCGCAGATGCTACTTTTTCAATGCTGAACTATAACGACGGGTTTGTAAACATCCCCCTAAAAAGCACGGGCACCGGTTATAATTACGGGTTGGAAATTACGCTGGAGAAATTCTTTTCGCACCACTACTTTTTTATGTATACAGCCTCGCTTTACCAATCTAAATACAAAGCCGCCGACGGGGTTTGGCGCAGTACGGCTTACGATGTACATTATGTAATGAATTTGCTGGGCGGCAAGGAGTTTGTACTGGGCAAAAAACAAAACAATATCCTGGGATTTAATATAAAGCTGATTTGGCGGGGTGGGCAACGCTATACACCGGTTGATTTACCGGCTTCCATACTCGCCAATGAAACCGTTTACAATAACAATGCTGCGTTTTCGCAAAAGCTGCCCGATTATTTCAGGATTGATTTTGGCACTTATATACGCCGTAATTTGAAGCACTACTCGTGGACTTTTTCGTTTGATGCGCAGAATATTATTAACCGGCAAAATGTGGCC